>JAXDLS010000029.1:0-3609 GCA_034666485.1 Chloroflexota bacterium | reverse complement strand
ATCCTGCCCAACAACGGCAAAGTCATCCTCACCGCCCAGCAGGTCGACGCCCTCGCTCCCGACGTGGTGGTGCGGGTGGTGCCCACCCGCAGCCTCCCCCAGGGGATCACCGCGCTGCTCGCCCTCGACCCCGGCGCCGCCCTGGACTCGAACTGCGTGCGGATGGAGGAGGCGATCGCCCGAGTGGTCACGGTGGAGGTGACCCGGGCCGTGCGCGACAGCAGCGCGGACGGCCACGACATCCGGGTCGGTGACGTCATCGCCGTGGTCGACGACCGCATCACCCAGGTCGGCCAGGACGAGCTCTCGGTGGTCGAGGCGGCGCTCGAGGACGCCGGTCGCGAGCCCGAGCTGATCACCGTGTACCACGGCGCCGGAGTTGGCGAGGAGGCGGCCGCGACCCTGGTCGACGCGCTCCGCCGGAAGCACCCCGACGTGGAGTTCGAGGTCCACGACGGAGGCCAGGAGCACTACCCCTACATCCTCTCCCTGGAGTGACCGTGCTGCACATCGTCACCGACAGCACCTCCGACCTCCTGCCCGACGAGGCGGCGCCGCTGGGGGTCACCGTGGTGCCGCTGACCGTGCGCTTCGGCGAGGAGCAGTTCCGCGACGGCGTCGACCTCGGTGCCGACGGCTTCTACGCCCGGCTGGCGCGGGGCGGCACCTCGCCGACCACCTCGCAGCCGTCGCCGGAGGCCTTCGCCTCGGTGTACCGGGAGCTGCTCCAGGGCCCCGACGACCAGGTGCTCAGCATCCACATCTCCCAGAGGCTGAGCGGCACGCTGCAGTCGGCGACGCTCGCCGCGCGCGAGCTCGAGGGGCGGGTCCACGTCGTCGACTCCGGCAGCGTGAGCATGGGCATCCAGTTCCTGGTGCGCGGGGCGCTGCGCGACCGCGCCGCCGGCGCCGATGTGGACACCGTCGTCCGCAACTCCGAGGCGCGGAGGGAGCGGGTGACCGTCTACGTGCTCCTCGACACCCTCACCTACCTGCACCGCGGCGGGCGCATCGGCGCCGCCCAGGCCTTCCTCGGGGGGGTGCTCAGCGTCAAGCCGCTGCTGCGCGTCGCCGGCGAGGTCCATCCCCAGGCGCGGGTGCGCAACCGCCGCCAGGGGATCGACCGCATGCTCGCGCTGCTCGCCGAGGCGGGCCCGCTCGAGGCGGTGGGCGCGATGCACAGCGGGGCCCCCGAGCTGCTCGACGAGGTGCGGCCGCGGCTGGTCGCCGCCTATCCCGAGCTCGACCTCACCACCGGGGAGATCGGCCCGGTGGTGGGCACCTACGCCGGGCCCCGGGCGGTCGGCGTCGCCTGCCTGCGCGCCGGATAACCGGTCTCCCCCCGGGCCATCTCCCGAACCGCTGTTCGGCCTAGACTCCCGAGGTGCCCCCGAACCCCTCTCCGGCCGGCGGGCCGGTGGTCGCACCCGGGCTCGACACTCCGGTGGAGCGCCTCGCCGGCGTCGGCCCTCGCCATGCGTCCCGGCTGGCGAAGCTCGGCATCCACACCGTCCGCGACCTGCTCCTCCACGTGCCCCGCCGCAACGAGGACACCCGCGAGGTGCGCCCGCTGGCCTCGCTCGCGCCCGGCGCCGAGGTGCAGACGGTGCGCGCCCGGGTGCGCCGGGTGGGGTCGCGGCGCAGCCCCTACAAGCGGATGGTGCTGGTCGAGGCGGTCCTGGACGACGAGACCGGCTCCGCGTCGGCGGTGTGGTTCAACCAGCCCTTCCTGGTGCGGCAGCTGCGGGCGGGCGAGGAGCTGCTGCTCAGCGGCAAGGTGAGGTGGGAGAGGAGCGGCCCGGTGCTCCAGAACCCCGACTTCGAGCGGGTCTCCGACGGGCAGCTGCACGTCGGCCGGCTGGCCCCCGTCTATCCCGAGACCGGCGGCCTCACCTCCCGCTTCCTGCGCGAGCGCATCGAGCCGCTGCTGCCGCTCGCCGACCTGCTCCCCGACGCCCTCCCCGACGCGCTCCGCGAGCAGGAGGGGCTGCTGCCCCTGGGCGAGGCGCTGCGCGCCCTGCATGCCCCGACCTCGCCCGAGCTGGTCGACCGGGCCCGCGAGCGGATCGGCTTCGAGGAGATCCTGCTGCTCCAGCTCGCCGCCCAGCGGGCCCGCCGGCGGCGGCTGAGCGGCGCCGGGGTGGTGGTGCCCTACGACCCGGAGGTGGCCCGCGGGTTCGCCGAGTCGCTGCCCTTCCGGCTCACCGACGGGCAGCGGCGGGCCGCCCACGGCATCCTCACCGACATGGCCCAGCCGGGGCCGATGAACCGGCTGCTCCAGGGAGACGTGGGCAGCGGCAAGACGGTGGTGGCGGCGATGGCGGCGCTGATGGCCCACCACGCCGGGCTCCAGACCCTGGTGATGGCTCCCACCGAGATCCTGGCGCGCCAGCACCACGGCACCCTCGACGCGCTGCTCGCTCCCCACGGCGTCTCGGTGCGGCTGCTGATCGGCGCCACCCCGGCGCGCGCCCGCCGGGAGATCCTCGGCGGCGTCGCCTCGGGGCAGGACACCCTGCTGGTCGGCACCCACGCGCTCACCGAGGACGAGGTCCGCCCGGTGGCGCTCGGCCTGGTGGTGGTGGACGAGCAGCACCGCTTCGGGGTCGCACAGCGCCAGCGGCTGCGGCGCAAGTCCGAGGACATCCCCAACTTCCTGGCGATGACCGCCACCCCGATCCCGCGCTCGCTCGCGCTCACCCTGTACGGCGACGTCAACCACAGCGAGCTGCGCGAGATGCCGCCGGGACGCACCCCGGTGGTCACCCGCGTGGTCAGCCCGGAGGGCCGGGCCGCCGCCTACGACTTCGTGCGGGCCCAGGTCACCGAGGGCCGCCAGGCGTTCGTGATCTGCCCGCTGGTGGAGGAGTCCGACACCCTGGGGGTGCGCAGCGCGACCTCGGAGCACCAGCGGCTGAGCACCGAGGTGTTCCCCACGCTGCGGGTCGAGCTGCTCCACGGCCGCATGCCCTCGCGGGAGAAGGAGGAGCGGATGGGCCGCTTCGCCGCCGGCGAGGCCGACCTGCTGGTGACCACGAGCGTGGTCGAGGTGGGCGTGGACGTGCCCAACGCCACCATCATGCTCATCGAGGGCGCCGAGCGCTTCGGCCTGGCCCAGCTCCACCAGTTCCGCGGCCGGGTCGGCCGGGGCGCCCACGCCTCCCACTGCCTGCTCTTCCAGGGCGCCCCGGACCCCGCCGGGCACGCCCGGCTGGAGGCGGTGGCGACGACCCGGAGCGGCTTCGACCTCGCCGAGCTCGACCTGCGGATGCGCGGCCCCGGCGACGTGATCGGCCTGCGCCAGCACGGCCTCCCCGAGATGCGGGTCGCCGACCTCCTCGACCAGGCGCTGATGGAGCGCGCCCGCGCCGCCGCCGAACGCTGGCTCGACGCCGACCCCACCCTGGGTCTCCACCCGCCCCTCGCCGAGGCCATGACCAGCTTCCGCGACGTCTTCGACCTCGACTGATGGCGGCCACACCGATCACCGCGGGGGCGTGGCGGGGGCGGCAGATCGACACCCCCGCCGGCCTCGAGACCCGGCCCACCACCTCGCTGGTGCGGCAGGCGCTCTTCAACATCCTCGGCGACGTCGCCGGCGCCTCGGTG
>JAXDLS010000028.1:0-10695 GCA_034666485.1 Chloroflexota bacterium | reverse complement strand
CGGTTCTTCGCGATCATCGTCGAGGCCCTGAGCGCCCACGGCGCGGCGCCCGCCGACGTCGTCCGGACCCGCATGTACATCGTCGACCCCCAGGACGCCACCGCCGTCGGTCGCGCCCACCTCCGTGCCTTCGGGGAGGCCCGGCCGGCGGCGACGATGGTGGTGGTCGCCGGCCTCCTCGACCCCAGTTGGCGGGTGGAGATCGAGGCCGAGGCGGAGGTCAGGCGGCCCGGAGCCGGCGCGCCACCAGGCTGAGGTCGTCGACCAGGCGGGCCATCTCGAGGCGGCGGTGGTCGGAGTCCTCGACCCGCAGGATCGACGAGGGGTGCACGGTGACGTAGGCCTCACGGCCGCCGGCCAGGTCGAGGGGCTGGCCGCGCTGCCGGGTGAGCCGCACCCTGGGGCCGAGCAGCGCCCGCACCGCGGTGGCTCCCAGGGCGACGACGATGCGGGGGTTCACCACCTCCAGCTCGGCGTCGAGCCAGGGATGGCAGGCGTTGATCTCGCTGACCAGCGGCGTCTGGTGGATCCGCCGGGTGCCCCGCTCCACCCACTTGAAGTGCTTCACCGCGTTGGTCAGGTAGACGGTGCCCCGGTCGATGCCCGCCTCGCCCAGAGCCCGGTCGAGGAGGTGCCCGGCGGGACCGACGAAGGGACGGCCCTCGCGATCCTCGCGGTCGCCCGGCTCCTCCCCGACGAGCATGAGCGGCGCCGGCACCGGCCCCTCACCGAACACCGTCTGGGTGGCCCGCCGGTGCAGCGAGCACGCTGTGCACCGTGCCGCGTCGGCGCGCAGCGCCTCGAACGCGGCCGCGGGCTCCGCCGCGATCTCGCCCCTGGCCATGTTCAATGCCCCACATTTGCTGACATAAGTCAATACAGGGCTTCTATCATAACTCGGAGCTCGCCCGGCGAGACAATCTGCCTTCGTGCCACCCGGGTCGAGCACGTCGTGGAACACCGGTCACTGACAGCGCCAGTGTCAAGTTATCCCCGAGTTGTCCCCACTGTCCCCAGCCAGCTCGCGCCGGCGGGCACTCCAGAAGCGGTGGCGGCCGTCCAGCCGGCTCTCCTCGGCGACGAGGATGACCAGGTCGTTGTCGAGCTCGGCGCGGGCGGCGTCGGCGACGTGCCCGAAGCGGTCGGTCACCTCGCGGATCAGACCGCGCTTGAAGTCGAGGAGCTCGGCGTACACCGCCGCCCAGTGGGCCGCGTCGCTCAGGGTGGTGGAGCGGAGGTCGCGCTCCTCCCCGGGAAGCAGTCGCTCCGGGTCCACCGAGCGCAGGGCGGCGCGTCGGAGATCGTCGTCGTCCATGCGGGCGTCATCCTAGACACCCTGGGTGCGCCGGTGGCGCGGCCGGGGGGTCTGCGACGGGGTCACTCCTCGCCCTGCTCGGCGAGGAACTCGTCGACCTGGATGACGTCCATCAGCACCTCGCGGGACTTGCTGCCCTCGTAGGGGCCGACCACCCGGGCCTCGGCGAGCTGGTCGACCAGTCTCGCGGCACGGGTGTAGCCGACGTTGAGCTTGCGCTGCAGCAGCGAGGCGGCGGCGCGTCCCTCGGCGGCCACGGTGTGCGCCGCCTTGGCGAAGAGCGGGTCGCGCTTGGTGGCGTCCCTGGCCCAGGACACGGTGGCCTCGACCTGGAAGATCTCCTCCTGGTAGTCGGGCCGCCCCTGCGCCTTCCAGCTCTCGATCAGCCGGTCGAGCTCGCGGTCGCTGACGTAGGCGCCCTGGAGGCGGCGCGCCTTGCCCTGGTCGATGGGCAGGTAGAGCATGTCCCCGCGGCCGAGCAGCTTCTCGGCGCCCATCTCGTCGAGGATGACACGGGAGTCGACGCCGCTGGAGACCGCGAACGCGATGCGGCTGGGGATGTTGGCCTTGATCAGCCCGGTGATGATGTCGGCGGAGGGGCGCTGGGTGGCGACGATGAGGTGGATGCCGACGGCGCGGGCGAGCTGGGCGATGCGGCAGATCAGGTCCTCGATCTCCCCGGCCGCGACCATCATCAGGTCGGCGAGCTCGTCGATGATCACCACGATGTTGGGCAGCGGGTTCAGGCCCAGCTGGGGCACGCGCTCGTTGAAGGCGGCGATGTTGCGGGCCCCGTGCGAGGCGAAGAGCTTGTAGCGCTCCTCCATCTCCCGCACCGCCCAGCGCAGCGAGGCCACCGCGGCGTCGGGCTCGACCACGACCGGGACGAGCAGGTGGGGGATGTCGGCGAAACCGCTGAGCTCCACCCGCTTGGGGTCGATGAGGATCAGCTTGAGCTGCGCCGGGGTGGCCTGGAGGAGGAAGCCGGCGAGCACCGCGTTGATGCAGACCGACTTGCCGCTGCCGGTGGCGCCGGCGATGAGCAGGTGGGGCATCCGTGCCAGGTCGCCGACCACGGGGTGGCCGCTGACGTCGGCGCCCAGGGCCACCGCCAGGCGGCTGCGCACGTCACCGAAGGCGCCCGAGTTGACGACATCCTTGAGGGTGACCAGCTGGGCGGCCTTGTTGGGCACCTCGATGCCGATCGCCGCCTTGCCGGGGATGGGCGCCTGGATGCGGATCGGCGCGGCCAGCGCCAGGGAGAGGTCGGTCTGATGGCTGACGATCTTGCGCACCGGCACGCCGACCGCGGGCTGGAGCTCGTACTGGGTGACCGTCGGTCCGCTGTTCACGCCTCGCACCCGGGCCTCGATGCCGAAGGCGAGCAGGGTGGACTCGATGGTCCCGCGGGTGGTGCGGATCTCCGCCTCCAGCCGCTCGCGCTTGCCGGTGACGGTGTCGAGCAGCTCCATGGACGGCACCGTCCAGATCCGCTCGGGCTCGGCCTCGTCGGTGGTGAGCTCGACGGCGTGCAGCGGCACCTCCAGGGTGCCGAGGACGGCGGGCTCGGGCTCGGGCACCGGGTCGACGGGCAGGCCCTCGAACTCGCGGGTGAAGGGGATGACCGGCAACGGGGCCTCGTCCGCAGCCGGCTCCTCGGCGGGCGGGGTGCCGATGTCGGCCCCGCCGGGGACGAACAGGGCAGGCGGCACGGTCTCGACGGCGGCGGCGCCCCGGCTGCGGCTGCGGCGACGGCCGGTGGCGGGCGGCTCGGGCGGGAGCGCGAGCGGAGGCGGCACGGCAGGCGCCTGCACCGACGCCTCCGTGCCCGCCAGCCGCGCCTCGGCCCACCAGGCCCGGAGCGCCGCCGCCACCCGGCCCACCCGCAGCTCGACGGCGAGCACCAGCCCCAGGGAGGCGAACACCAGCCAGGCGGTGGCCGCACCGGCGGCGCCGAGGCGGTTCCCCAGCCCGGGACCGAGGCGCTGCCCCACCCGCCCCGCGGTTCCGGGGTCGACCAGCCCCAGGAGACCGAGCAGCGCCACCGCGGTGAGCAGGCTGCCGGCGGCGCCCTGGATGCCGCCGCTCCAGCCCTGCGCCCCGATCATCCGGACCCCTGCCACCAGGGGCGCCGCCGCCAGCAGCCAGGCACCGACCCCGAGCCAGGTGAAGAGCGCGTCGTGGATGGGGGCCGCCACCGAGCCGCCGCCGGGGAGGGCGAGGACGGCGGCGAGCACCACCCCCGCCCCGATGCCGCCCACGCCGCAGAGCTCGCGGCGCTGGTCGGGGGTGAGCACCGGCGTCCGCGGCGTCGCGACCCTGCGCGGGGTGCGCGACCGGCGGGCGCGCTCGGACGCCGGGCGGGATCGCGATCGGGCGGGGCGGCGGACCCGGGACCGGGTCGAGGCCGGACCGGCACCCTTGGTGCGGGCCATCGGGATGGCAGCCTCTCTGGGGGGACGTGGGGATGAGCGGCGACGGGCTGCGGGATTCCGTCGAACGGATGCGCCGCCGATGGTAGCAGTCCTCGTGGTACTGTGGGCCACAGCCCCCCGCACTCGGGGCCTGCCAACTTGGTGAGATCCCTCTCCCCGCCCTCTGTCCGCGGCGGTGTCCTCAAGTCAGCGGCATCACGCATCCCGAGGGGGAGCACGGGCTCCACGGAGCCCCAGAAAGGATCCCATGGCCACCTTTGCCGATCTCGGCGTGCGCTCGCGCACCGCCGACGCCCTGCGCCGCAGTGCGATCACCGAACCACTGCCGGTGCAGCGCGACGCCATCCCCCCGCTGCTGGAGCGCCGCGACGTCGTCGTCGAGGCGCCCACCGGCTCGGGGAAGACGCTCGCCTTCCTCGTCCCCATGGTCGAGCGGCTGTCGGGGCACCGTCCCGGCGGCGCCCGCGCCCTCGTCGTCGTCCCCACTCGCGAGCTGGCCAGCCAGGTGGCGTCGGTGCTCCGCACCGTCGACCCCGCGCTGCGGGTCGCGCTGGTGGTCGGCGGCGTCGGCTACGGCGGGCAGCTGTCGCTCCTCCGCAACTCGCCCGACGTCGTGGTGGGCTGTCCGGGCCGGCTGCTCGACCTCGCCGCCCGCGGCGCGGCGCGACTCGACCGGGTCGAGTACCTGGTGCTCGACGAGGCCGACGAGATGCTCGACCAGGGCTTCGCCCCCGACGTCGAGCGGATCATGGCCCTCACCCCGCAGAACCAGCCGGGCCGCACCCTGCGCCAGACCGTGCTCGCCTCGGCGACCATGCCCGCCTGGGTGCGCACCATGATCGACCGCCACCTGGTCGACCCGGTGCGCCTCGCGGCGTCCACCGAGCAGGTGCCGCTGCTCGAGCAGGGGCTGCTGCGCGTGCGCCGGGACCAGCGGGTCGCCACCCTGTCGACGCTGCTGCACCGGTTCGACGGCTCGGCCCTCGTCTTCCACCGCACCAAGCACGGCGCCAAGCGCCTCGCCTCCGACCTCCACCGCCTCGGTCATCGCGCCGACGAGCTCCAGGGGAACCTCTCCCAGAACGCCCGTGACCGCGCCATCGCCGGCTTTCGCGCCCGCAGCACCGACGTGCTCGTGGCCACCAACGTCGCCGCCCGCGGCCTCGACATCGACCACGTCCAGCTGGTGGTGAACTTCGAGCTGCCCGACAGCCCTCAGTGGCTGACCCACCGGGCCGGGCGCACCGCCCGCAACGGCGCCGAGGGGACCGCGGTCACCTTCCTCTCCGTGGACGACATGGAGCAGTGGAGCAAGCTGCG
This sequence comes from Chloroflexota bacterium, assembly GCA_034666485.1. Classification (GTDB taxonomy): domain Bacteria; phylum Chloroflexota; class Dormibacteria; order Aeolococcales; family Aeolococcaceae; genus CF-96. The sequence goes on along the minus strand of JAXDLS010000028.1, from coordinate 5,625 downwards.
GCGCCTCGGTGGCCCCGCGCTGCGCTGGGCCGACGGCGACGTGCTGCTCGGCGAGGGTGCGCTGCGGCTGCTGGAGGCCCCGCCGCCCGGCGATCCCTCCTCCCGCCCCGCGCCCCGGCGCGCGGTTCCGCTGCGCGGGTACGGCCGCGGTCGCGGCGCCGGCACCGGACGCCCGCGGGCGGCGGGGGGCCGGGGCTCGACTAGACCTCGGTGATCACCGGGAGGATCATCGGCCGGCGGTGGGTGCGGCGGTAGAGGAAGCGCGCCAGTCCCTCGTGGATCGCCGACTGCCACACCGACCACTCCGAGTCGGGGCGCAGCTTCGAGACCAGCTGGAGGATGTGGGCGCGTGCCTCGTCGAAGAGCGACTCGGTCGAGGACTCGTCGATGAAGCCGCGTGACACCAGGTCGGGGCCACCCACCACCATGCCGGTGGACCGCTCGACGGTGAGCACCACGATGAGCACGCCGTCCTGGGCGAGGTGGCGGCGGTCGCGCAGCACCACGTCGCCGGCCTCCTCGATCTCCAGTCCGTCGACGTAGACGTAGCCGGCGGGGGCCCGTATCGTTGTGCGGCGGATGCCCGCGGCGTCGACCTCGATGACGGTGCCGTTGTCGATGGGCAGCACCCGTTCGGTGGGGATGCCCACCGCCCTGGCCAGCTCGGAGTGGATGGCGAGGTGGCGGTACTCGCCGTGCACCGGCACGAAGTAACGCGGCCGCACCAGCGTCATGAGCAGCTTGAGCTCCTCGCGGCTGGCGTGCCCCGAGGCGTGGACCCGGTGCCTCGACGAGTGGAACACGCGGCTGCCCTGGCGGTAGAGGTTGTTGATGGTGCGGTGCACCAGCTCCTCGTTCCCGGGGATGGGGTTGGCGCTGATGATGACCGTGTCCCCGCTCTGCAGCTGCACGATGGGGTGCTCGCCGGCGGCGATGCGGGTGAGCGCCGAGAGCGGCTCGCCCTGGGCACCGGTGCAGACGATCAGCACCCGGTCGGCGGTGAGCCCGTCGAGCTGGCGGGGCCAGAGCAGCGACCCCGGCGTCACCTTGAGGAAGCCCAGCTCCTGCGCGGTGGCGACGTTGTTGAGCATCGACCGTCCCACCACCAGCGAGCGGCGGTTGTGCTCCTCGGCGCAGTCGAAGGCCTGCTGCAGCCGCGAGATGTTGGAGGCGAAGGTGGCCATGAGGATGCGCCCGGGCGAGCTGGCGAAGATCGGCGACAGGCCCTCCCCCACCTGCCGCTCGCTCGGAGTGGTGCCCTCGGACTCGGCGTTGGTGCTGTCGCTGAGCAGCAGCAGCACCCCCTCGTCGCCGATGCGGGCCAGCCGGGCGAGGTCGGGCGGCTCGCCGTTGATCGGGGTGTGGTCGAGCTTGAAGTCGCCGCTGTGCACGATGGTGCCGAGCGCGGTGCGGATCGCCAGCGCGCAGGCGTCGGGGATGCTGTGGGTGGTGTGGATCCACTCCACCGCGATGCCGCCCAGCTCGACGGTGTCGCCGGCGCGCACCACGTGGGTCTCGGTGGAGTCGAGCAGGCCGTGCTCCTTCAGCTTGGAGCGCAGGAAGCCGAGGGTGAGGCTGGTGCCGTAGACCGGCACCGGCAGCCGCGGCAGGATGTAGGGGAGGCCGCCGATGTGGTCCTCGTGGCCGTGGGTGAGCACGATGCCGCGGACCCGCTGGGCGCGCTCCAGCAGCCAGGAGATGTCGGGGATCACCAGGTCGATGCCGAGCATCTCCTGCTCCGGGAACATCAGCCCGCCGTCGACGACCACGATGTCGTCGTTGCACTCGATGGCCATCAGGTTGCGGCCGATCTCGCCGAGGCCGCCCAGGGGCACGAGCGAGAGCCGCCCCCCTCCCACCTCCGGTGGGGCCTGCAGGACGTCGGTCATCAGAAGAGCGTGAGCTGCTCGTCGGCGGCGCGGACCGCGGCGGCGCGCGCTTCCTCCTCCACCTGCTCACGCTGCTGGCGCTCCCGTTCCGCCTGCGCCTCGTCGAGGTAGCCGCGCACCCGCTGCATGTCCTCCTCCAGGGTGCGCAGCAGCGAGGCGTTGTACAGCGCCGCCGCGGGGTGGAAGAGGGGCACGTAGAGGCGGTCGCCCCGGCGCACCCGCTGGCCGTGGATGCGGCTGATGCCGGGCATCCCGGGGAGCAGCCGCCCCACCGCGTGCCGGCCCAGCAGCAGGATGACGTCGGGGCGGATCAGCGCCACCTGCTCGTCGAGGAAGTGCGCGCACGAGCTCACCTCGACGGGCTCGGGGTCGCGATTGCCCGGGGGCCTGCACTTCAGCACGTTGCAGATGTAGATGTCCTGGCGGTCGAGCCCGATCGACTGCAGCAGCCGGGTGAGCAGCTGGCCGGCGGCGCCGACGAAGGGGCGGCCGGTGCGGTCCTCGTTCTCGCCCGGGGCCTCGCCGACGGCCATGATGCGCGCCGTCACCGGTCCGTCGCCGGGCACCGCGCGGGTGCGGGTGGCGTGCAGCGGGCAGACGGTGCAGCCCTCGATGCGGCGGTGGAGCGCCAGCAGGGCCTCGCCACCACCGGCCCCGGCCGCGGGCGGCGGGACGGTGCTGCCGGGAGGGGACTGCCCGAGGCTCACGCGCTGCGGACCGCGTCAGGGGAGAGGCTGTCATCACGAAGCGACGACGGCCCGGGGGCGTCCCCCGACCCATTGGACGCGTCGGTGCCCACCGCCCCCCTGCCGCCGGTCGCGCCGCGGGCGAGCCCGACGAGGTCACCGCAGGCGTCGAGCAGGGCGCCGAGGGCGGCGCGGCGGTCACCGTCGAGGGGCACCAGGGGCAGCCGCACCGTGCCCACCTCGACGCCGAGGTGCTGCAGCGCCGCCTTCACCGGAATCGGGTTCGAGGTCACGAACAGCCCGTGGAACAGCGGCAGCAGCCGCGCGTGCAGCGCCGCGGCGGCGGCGATGTCACCGGTCGCCTGGGCCTCGACCATCCGCCGGACGGCGGCCCCGCAGACGTGGGAGACGACGCTCACCACGCCGAAGGCGCCGACGCTCATGAACGGCAGGGTGAGGACGTCGTCGCCGCTCCAGACCCGGAAGCCCGCCGGGGCGCCGGCGACGATCCGCGCCACCTGGTCGGCGTCCCCCGCCGCCTCCTTGGTGCCGCAGACATGCGGATGCCGCGCCAGCGTCAGCGTCGTCTCCACGGTGAGGTTGACGCCGGTGCGCCCGGGGATGTTGTAGAGGATGACCGGAAGGCCGACACCGGCGACCGCCTGGAAGTGGGCCACCAGCCCCTCCTGGGGCGGCCTGTTGTAGTACGGGGCCACCACCAGGGCGGCGTCCGCACCCTCCTCCTTCGCCTCCAGGGTGGCGAGCTCGGTGGCCGCGGTGCTGTTCGAGCCCGTCCCCATCACCACGACATGGTCGGGGATCGCCCGGCGCACCGCGCGGAGGAGGGCGAGGCGCTCGGCGTGGACGAGAGTGGGAGACTCGCCGGTGGTGCCGTTCACCACCACCCCGTCGCTCCCCGAGTCGACGAGGGCGCGGGCGAGGCGCGCCGCCACGTCGAGGTCGATGGCGCCGGCGGCATCGAAGGGCGTCACCATGGCGGTGAGCACCCGGCCCAGGCTCGCCTGCATGGGGCCGATTGTACGTGCCGGTCACGGGGGGACGGGCAGCGGATGAGACCGATCCCGGCGCCGCGCAGGGAAGGCCTCCGCCCGAGCGTTGATCACAGAGAGGGCGGTTCCGAGCAGGAGGGGACGACGCATGGTCGCGCAGACGGTGGAGGGGCTCCGGACCCGGCTCGCCGCGCTGGTCGCCGGGCTCCACGCCCGGCTCCGACGGTCGAGCTGGGGTGAGCGCGCGCTGGTGGGCGGCTCGGCGGCGGCGCTGTTCGCGCTGCTCTTCCTGCCCTGGCTCACCACCAGCTGCGACGCCGACTGCAACGGCTTCGGCCTCGCGGCGAGGAGCATCGACGGGGTCCACGGCTGGGGGCTGCTGACCCTGCTCGGCCTGCTCGCCGTGGTCGGCCTCTGGGCGGTGCGGTGCCATCCCGACCGGGTCACCATGCCCGCCCTCCCCCTGCCCGATCCCCAGGTCTACATGCTCGCCGGCGCCCTCGAGCTCGTCGGGGTGGTGCTCTTCTGGTTCGAGTTCCACGCCAGCGTCGCCTCCTTCGTCAGCGTCGGAGTGCGGCCCACGGTGGGCTGGTTCCTCGCGTTCGCCGGCGCCACCGCCACCCTCCTGGGTGGGTGGCTGCTGCAGTCGGAGCGCCTCACCTCGGGTTGACATCAACCCGCGTAGGAACCCGGAGGCCCGGCGCGTCATAGGAGCGGCCGTCCACCTCTGGGGAGGGGAACCCGTCATGAACGACCCGCGACCGATCCGCGCCGTGCGCCCGGCGGCACCGAGCCGCTCGGCGCTCACCGGCCACCGGGTGCCGACGCGACCGGCGCCACATCCCGAGAGCATCCCGCCCGCCGCCGACGCCCCGCCGCTGCCCTTCGTGCAGGCGCGCATCCGCGCCGCGCGGGAGGCCGCCGACCACGGCCATGCCCTGGCGCCGTGGGCGCCGGGCACCGCCTATCCTGGGGGCGAGCAGGACTGGTGGGCGACCTGCCAGCGCTGTGCCTGCCTGGTGTGGGTGGTGTCCCGCAGCGAACGGATGGCGACCGTGCAGCACGTCCCCGGCCGCTGCCGGCCGCCCCAGCCCGGAGGTGCCGGCGCCTCCACGCCGGCGCCCCGCCAGCCGCGGTGACCAGGCCGGAACGAGCTACGCCCCGCGGTCGGCGAGCAGCTCGCCGACCTGCACGGCGTTGGTGGCCGCACCCTTGCGCAGGTTGTCGACGCTGAGGAAGAGGGCGAGCGCCCCCGGCCGGCCGATGTCGGCGCGGATCCGCCCGACGAGCACGTCGTCCTGGCCGGCGGCGTCGCGCGGGGTGGGGTAGCGCTGCCGGGCGGGGTCGTCGACGACCCGCACCCCAGCGGCGGCGGCGAGCAGCTCGCGGGCGGCGTCGGGACGCACCGGCTCGGCGAACTCCGCCCAGACCGCGGCGCTGTGCCCGGTGGCGACGGGGACGCGCACGGTGGTGACGCTCACCGGCAGGCCGGCGAGGTCGAGCACGCGGCGGGTCTCGGCGATCAGCTTGAGCTCCTCGTCGGTGTCGTCGCCGTGCATGGTCCAGCCGCCGGGGACGACGTTGCCGTGGAGCACGTGGGGATACACCGTGTGCGACGCCGCCACCCCGGCGGCGTCGGCCTGCTCCTGCTCGCGCAGCTCGGCGGTGAGGGCGCGGCCGCCGCCGCTGGCCGCCTGGTAGGTGGCCACGGTGAGCCGCTGCAGCCCGAAGGCGCGGTGCAGCGGCGCCAGCGTCACCGTCAGCGGGATGGCGACGCAGTTGGGGTTGGCGACGATGCCGTGGTGGCCGTCGAGCTCGGCGGCGTTGACCTCGGGCACCACCAGCGGGACGTCGGGGTCCATCCGGTAGGCGCTCGACTTGTCGATGGCGACGCCGCCGTTGCCGGCGACCACGGGGGCGTAGCGGCGCGCCGTGCCCGAGCCGGCGGCGAAGAAGACCAGGTCCAGGCCGTCGATGGTCTGGTCGCTCACCTCGGCGACCACCAGCTCCCGACCGCCGAACCGCACCGTGGCGCCGGCG
>JAXDLS010000027.1:0-3759 GCA_034666485.1 Chloroflexota bacterium | reverse complement strand
TGGCGACCACCTCGCGGATGCGCGTCCCCTCACAGTGGATCGCCTCCACATGGGTGTGGAACCGGTAGTCCACACCCAGCCTGCGGAGGTGGTCGAGCCAGGGGTTGATCCACACCTCGTTGGTGGGACCGTTGAGCAGCCGGTCGGTGCGACCCCACGGCACCGCCATCCCGAAGAGCAGCTGCAGCAGGGTGAAGCCGGCGGTTCGGGCACTGATCTCCTCCGCTCTGGCGGCCACCAGGCAGCGGGTCAGGCCGTCCCCCAGGAACATCTGGTACTGGCGCGACCGGTGGACGGCACCGGAGAACGTCCACCACCTCTGGTACTCGAACTCGTGCTCGCGCCGTGCCTGGCAGCTGCCCAGGAGGGTGAGCAGGCGCTCGGTGAAGTAGGCGATGTCGGCGGTCGTGAGTCCCGGTTCACCGCCGACCAGGTTCCTCAGCGTCGCGCGGAGGACCAGTCCGACATCCCGGGGACTGGTGGGGAAGACGGCAGGGACGACCACGTCACTCCGGCCGACCTGGGCGATCTCGATGTGGGTGGCCTCGACGAGGTTGTCGAGGACGCCACCCGGCTGGTGCCGGAAGGGGATGCGCCGCATGGTGTCGGGCAGGTGGCGGTAGAACGCGGGAAAGAAACGGAAGCCGTGCTCGCCGGGCAGGTCCGGACGCCCCTCGGTGCCCGATCGGGGCACCGGCATGCTGCGCGCCTTGCCGCCCGCGATGTCCATCCTCTCGAGCACCACGACCTCGAAGCCCCGCTCGGCGAGCTCCTGGGCGGCGGTCATGCCGGCCACGCCGCCACCGAGGATCACCACCCGTCCCTCCGTTCCGCGGGCGCCGGTCATCCCTGCCGGCCCTCCGTGACCGGCCCTCGGCGCTGGGCGCGGCCGACCAGGTCCATGGATGGGGGCACGCCGCCGCCATCGCGCCGGCCCAGCCGCGCGAGCAGGTCACGGGACATGGCCTCGTGGCCAGGCATCCCGATGCGTCGAAAGTCGGCGACGGCCTGGTCCAGGAACCGATGGGCGCGGTCACGGTCTCCGGCACCGCCGCGCTCGGTGAGGAAGCGGGCGTAGAAGTGGCGCACGTGCGGGCGCTCGATGACGTGGGGCAGCCGGTCGGCCTGCTGCATGGCGATCTCGAAGTGTGCCTCCGCCCGCTCCGGCAGGCCGGCGGCGGCGGCGGCCATGGCGGCGCTGGTCTGCACCAGCCGCCCGTCGTAGGCGCGCGTCACCGTTCCCGTGGCGAGGGCCTCCACGACCAGCGGATAGAGGATGCGCGCTCGGGCGCCATCGCCCGCGGCGCCCATCGCCTCCGCGGCGAGGATGGCCAGGTGCCAGGCCCCGTAGGTGTTGAGAGAGCCGGGCCTGGGGAGGGTGCTGCGCTCGGCGTCGAGGAGTGCGCATGCCTGGGCGTGGTCACCGCAGTAGGCGCGGAGGATGACGAGGAATCCCTGGTGGGTGCCGTACCACCACCCCGGCCGGGCGCGTCGCACCGCGTCCTCGACCTGCTCGCGGGCGAACGCCCAGTCGCCGCGCCAGAAGTGCACCAGTGCGCGCTGCAGGCCCACCGCGTCCGGTCGTGAGTCCCCCCCGGCCCCGAGCGTGGAGAGCTCGTCGAGGACGTCGAGATCGCCGACCTGGGCGGCGGAGCAGAGGAACCGGCTGCGCTGGGCGAGGATGCGCACGGCCCATTCGCCCAGGCCGGCGGCGAGGCTCTCGCACTCCTCCCGCAGTGCGTTCGCCTCGGCGAACCGTCCCAGCCCGGCGCACGCCGTGGCGGCGAGGCCGAGCACCTGGGTCATCTGCAGCGGGTGGCCGGCCTCCCGAGAGATCTCCGCGGCGCGCAGGCCCGCCTCGGCGGCCTCGGGAAGGTGCATGGAGGTCATGTGGTAGTTGACCGTCGCCGGCAGGACCTCGCTGAGGAGATGCACGTCGCCGAGCGGCTCGGCGAAGCGGATCGCCTCGTCGATGTGGGCCCGCGACTCGCCGAACCTCCCCGTCGAGCTGAGGCCGAAGCCGAGCATGGCCACCAGGGCCGCCCGGTCCGGACAGGGGGTGTCGCCGATGGCGCGGAGACCACGCTCGAGCACGCGGACCATGTCGTCGTACCGGGACGCCAGCGACAGTTGATAGGCGAACCAGTAGCCGAGGCGCGGCACCGCCTCCCGCTCACCCAGCTCCTCCAGAGCCCGCAGCGCCTCGTCCCAGGTGGCGATCTGCTCCTTCCACCGGCGCAGCGCCCGCTGCGCATATCCGAGCCTGACGAGCAGGTGGGCACGGGATCTCCGGTCCTCCGGGGGCAGGACGGAGAGCGCAGCCTCGTAGTCGCGCAGCGCCTCCTCGAAGGCGGCGGTGGCCTGGGCGGCGTCACCCGACATGGTCAGGTACCGAGCGGTCCGCGCCGGGTCCGCGGCCGACCCCGCGGCGAGCAGGTGATGGGCGATGTCCGCGACCTGGCCGTCGAGATCGCCCGCATGGACCATCTCGAGCGCGCCGGCGACCGCGAGGTGGTGTCGCGCACGGCGGGCGGGTGAGATGGAGCCCAGCAGGGTCTGCCGGATGAGCTCGTGAGCGAAGACGTAGGTGGCGTGCCTGTCCGACGTCTGACTGCGGATCACCCGTGCCAGCTCGGCCTCGTCCAGGGCGTCGAGCACCTCCTCGCCATCGGTCCCGTCCATCGAGAGGAGCAGCTCCATGCTGAACTGCCGCCCGATCACGGCGGCCATGGTCAGCAGCCTGCGGGTCCGCTCGCCGAGCCGTGCGAGACGCTGGCCGGTGACCAGCCGCACGTTGCTGGGGACCTCCTCTCTCTCGCTGCCCAGCCGGGCGGTGAGCCTCCCGTTGTCGTTGATCAGCGATCCGCGTTCCATCAGGTGCAGGAACACCTCCTCCACGAAGAAGGCATTCCCCTCGGTGTGCGAGAAGATGTGCAGCGCCACCTCGCTCGGCGTGGACGATCCGCTGAGCGCCTGGAGCATGGCCGCGACCTCGAGCTCGGTGTGCGGCACCAGGTTGAGGAGGGTCGCCTGCCGGCACCGGACCAGCTCGGAGAGAACCAGGGCGAGGGTGGGCGAGACGTCGGCGGGGCTGTCCCGGTAGGTGCAGACGATCATCACCGGCGCGGTGCACGCCTGATTGGCCAGGCGCTTGAGCAGGCGAACCGTCCCCTCGTCCGACCAGTGGAGGTCCTCGAGCACGAGCAGCAGCGGCTTTCTCGTGGCCGTCCGCGTCAGGTACTCGCTGATGCTGTCGAAGGTGTGGCGACGCTGCTGCTCCGGCTGCAGCTCCAGCGCAGGCGGGATGTTCGAGAGCGACCGGCGAAGCCGGGGGAGCAGCCGGGCCAGCTCCGGCGCCTCGTCGCCCAGCTCCCTGCTCAGCTCGCCAAGCGGGACCGCGCTGATCGCCGCCTCCAGGATCTCGAGCCAGGGCCGGTAGGGCAGATCACCCTCTCTCTCGTCGCAGTTGCCGACGAGCACCCTGAAGCGGCGCTGCGCCTCGGCCGCGATGTGCTCGACGAGCCGCGTCTTGCCCACTCCGGGCTCGCCCCCGATCATCGCCAGGCCGCCGCGCCCGCTCAGCGTCCTGGCCATCAGGTCGCGCAGGATGGCGCGCTCCGGCTCACGACCGATGAAGGGTGTCCGCTCCCCGCGAGCGACGCTTCCCCGTCTCGCCGTGGACCGGTCGACCCGGTGGAGACGCCACCGATCGGGAAAGCCGCGGAGCTTGACCGAACCGTGATCGGTGAACTCGAGGTC
>JAXDLS010000026.1:0-2525 GCA_034666485.1 Chloroflexota bacterium | reverse complement strand
GCGACGTCGCCGTAGTCGCGGCCCACCGCGAGGCGGAGGTGGTGGGGGCCGACGTGGCCGCCGTGGGTGGGGTCGAGCCCCATCCAGGTGCCGTCGGCGCCGCAGACCTCCGCCCACGCATGGGACGCGCCGGTGGTCGACTGCTGCTCGCCGGTGGGCCCGAGGTAGCCGCTCACGTAGCGAGCCGGCCAGCCGGCGTGCCGCGCCAGGGCGAGGAAGAGGTGGGTGAAGTCCTGGCAGACCCCGGCGCCCCCGCGGAGCAGGTCGTCGATGCTGCTGTCGACGGTGGTGGCGCCGGCGCTGTAGGTGAACTCCCGTGGGATGCGGACCGCGAGCTCGACCAGGGCGTCGAAGGAGCGGTCGTCGCCGATCCACTCGCGACGCAGCGCCGCGGTGGCGGAGTCGAGCGGCACCCGCGGGCTGACCAGCGCGAACTCCAACCGTGCGTCGCGCTCCAGCAGCTCGGGCGCCCAGCGGCGCACCGCCGCCCGGCGCTGCAGCGGGGTGCTCTCGACCACCGTCTCGACGGCCATGCCGAAGGTGTCGTGAGGGTCGCCGATGTCGATGCGGTGCACGGTGTTGCCGAAGAAGTCGACCCGTGACCGGGGCACGGCAGGCGGGGAGGTGACCAGCGCGAAGGTGAGGGTGCGCTGGCCGCCGCGGTCGCGAGGCCGCATCCGCACCTCGTTGTACGAGGGTGCGACCTGCCTGCTGTAGCGGAGGACGGTGTGGTGCGAGACCGAGAAGGTCAGCGCTGGAGAACCCATGTGTCCTTGCTCCCTCCCCCCTGCGAGGAGTTCACCACCAGCGTCTCGGTGTCGCGCGCCACCCGGGTGAGGCCGCCGGGCACCACCCAGGGACGCTCGTCGAGGAGCACGAATGGCCGCAGGTCGACGGCACGTGCCTCCAGGCCGCCGTCGGGCGAGAGGCAGAGGGCGCGGGAGAGCTGCACCTCCTCCTGCGCCAGCCAGGCGCGGGGATGGGCCTCGAGCTGTGCGGCGGTGGCCGCGCGCTCGGCGCCGCTCATCAGCTTCCCGAAGCCGATGCCGTAGCCGCCGCTGGCGTCGACCGGCTTGATCACCATCCGCTCCAGGTTGGTGACCACGTGGCGGCGCTGGCGGTCGTCGGAGATGTCGTAGGTGGGGACGTTGTCGATCAGCGGCTCCTCGCCGAGGTAGTAGCGGACCATGGCGGGAACGTAGGGGTAGATGGCCTTGTCGTCGGCGACGCCGCTGCCCGGCGAGTTGGCGATGGCGACGTTGCCGCGGCGCCAGGCCTCGATGAGGCCGGGAGGGCCCAGCAGGGTCTCCGGCTTGAAGAGCAGCGGGTCGAGCCACTCGGCGTTGACCCGCGAGTACACGACGTCGACGCGCTCGAGCGCCCCGTTGTGGCGGCAGTAGACCTCGTCCTCGTGGACCACCAGGTCGTTGCCGGTGACCAGCATGCCGCCGATCGCGTCGGCGAGCATGCGGTGCTCGAAGAAGGCGGCGTTGTAGGGCCCGGGGGTGAGCACCGCGATGCTCGCCTGCCAGGGCCGCGGGGCGATGCGCTGCAGGCTGCGGCGCAGCCGGCTCGCGTAGCTGTCGATGCTGCGCACCCCGGCGGCCGCGACCCAGCCGGGGGCCAGCTCCAGCATCGCCTCGCGCGCCACCAGGGCGTAGGCGATGCCGGAGGGAACGCGAACGTTGTCCTCGAGGACCATGAAGACGCCGTCGATGCGCACCACGTCGATGCCGGCGACGTGGCAGTGGGTGGCGCGCGGCGGCCGCACCCCCACCAGCTCGCGCAGGTAGCCGGTGCTGCTGTAGACGAGGCGGGACGGGACGATCCCCTCCCGCAGCGCCCGCTGGGCGCCGTAGCAGTCGGCGACGAAGGCGTCGAGGGCCATCACCCGCTGGGCCAGGGCCCTCTCCAGCCCGCGCCACTCGGCGGCGGCGAGCACCCGGGGGATGGGGTCGAAGGGGATGATGGGGGCGCCCTCTCCGGCGGGCACGCCGAAGGTGATGCCCCGCGCCGCGAACCAGGCGATCGCCCGATCGCGCAGGCCGGTGAGCAGCGTCTCGTCCCCGAGGGCGCCGGCCATGGTGCGGGCGTAGGGAGGACGCGGCCGCCCGGCGCTGGTGACGCACTCGTCCGCCGCCGCGGGCAGCGGCGGGCAGGCGGAGCTGGGCGCGGCGGTGGGAATGGCGATCACCGTCCCACCCTACGGGCCGGTCCCCCGGTTGTGGTACGGGCGCAGTGCACCAGCCCGGCGCGGCCGCGGTTGGGCGGGTATCGCCGCGGCCGCCGCCGCCGGTCGCCGCAGCTCAGGACGGGCAGACGAGGGCGGCACTGGCCGGGCGCACATCATCACCAAGCCGTACCCCGGGCGCGGGCCGCTCACAGCAGTGCGCGCCGCCGTTCTGTGCAGTGCGTGGGTACCCCGCCGCCGCCGCCCTGCGCGATGGTGGCGGGACCCGGCCATCGGCGGCGAAGAGCCCCGGGCCGTCACCCAGTCGAAAGGTCGGGCCTGACACACTGCGGCC
>JAXDLS010000025.1:0-4222 GCA_034666485.1 Chloroflexota bacterium | reverse complement strand
CTCGTCGGGGTGGTGGGCCGCGACAGCGAGGTGCGGCTGCGGCGGACGGCAGGCGGCACGGGGGTCGACCTCGACGGGCTCGAGGTCAGCCTGGAGCCCACCTTCCGCTGGCGTGCCACCCACGACTTCGAGCGCTGGGTGACCGCCTGCGAGCAGGCCGAGGAGGGTGCCAACGCCTCCTGGCGGCCGCGGTTCGGCGCCGTCGCCGCCGCCGCCGAGGTGCTCTTCCTGGGGAGCATGCCGCCGGCCTCGCAGCTGGAGGCGCTGGCCCAGTCGCGGGCCCGGGTGGTCGGCGCCGACAGCATGACCGTGTACATCGGCGGCTCGGAGCGCGACCGCGTCGTGGAGGTCGTGGAGAGTGCCGACGTGCTCTTCCTCAACCGCGCCGAGCTCGCCACGCTCGCCGGCCGGCCGGCCGGCGAATGGCGCGAGTCGGCGGCGGCGCTCTGCGGCCGGGGACGGCTGCGGGTGGTGGTGGTGAAGGCGGGTCCGGTGGGCGCCGCCTGCGTCACCGCCACCGAGGTGGTGGAGCGAGCGGCCCACCCGGTGGGCACGGTGGTCGATCCCACCGGCGCCGGTGACGCCCTCGCCGGCGGCTTCCTGGGCGCCTGCGCCGGCGCCGAGACGGACCCGCTCGACCTCCTCGTCGAGGCCCTCGACGCCGGGCTGGCCCGCGCCGCCCAGGCGATCTCCCGGTTCGGCCCGGAGGGTCTGCTCGCCCCCCCGGTGGCACGGGACGGCGCTACAGCCCGGTGAGCGTGCTGACCACCAGGTAGGCGGTGAGGCCGCTGAGCACCACGGTGAACAGGACGGCGACGGCGTTGTTGAACGGCCCGTTGCGGTAGCGGCCGAGCAGCCGGCGGTCGTTGGCGAGGATGAGGATGAAGACCAGCAGCACCGGCAGCAGCACGCCGTCGAGGGTCTGGGTGCCGATCGCGACCGCGGCGATCGAGGAGGGGCCGAGCAGCGCCACGGTGACCGCGCCGAAGGCCAGCAGCAGGATGAACAGCCCGAAGAACAGCGGCGCCTCGCTGAAGCGGCTCTGCACCGAGCGCTCCGCCCCGAAGGCCTCGCAGACGACGAAGGCGGTGCTCAGCGGCAGCACCGCGGCGGCGAGCAGCGAGGCGCCGAGCAGGCCGACGGCGAAGAGCTGGGTGGCGTGCTCGCCGGCCAGCGGCTTCAGGGCCCGGGCGGCGTCGGTGGCGCTGCTCAGGTCCTGGCCGGCGAAGCCGTGGGGGAAGAGCGTGTACGCGGTGGTGATGACGATGAAGGCGGCCACCATCTGGGCGAAGAAGGAGCCGCTGATCACGTCGGCGCGGGCGTACTTCAGCTCCTTCTCCGAGGTCCCCTTGTCGACGATCGAGGACTGCAGGAAGAGCTGCATGTAGGGGGTGATGGTGGTGCCGATCAGGGTGATGAGGTCGGTGGTGTAGGAGGAGGCGCCGGGCTTGCTCGGCGGGTGCGAGAGCGACGGCACCACCAGCGCGTGGACCACGTCGCCCCAGTGGAGATTGGGCACCATGAAGGCGGTGATGATGTAGCTGACGAAGGTCAGCCCCATCGCCAGGAAGACGCGCTCGACCAGCCGGCGGTTGGCGCGCAGCACCAGCACCCCGAGCAGCAGCGCCGCCCCCAGCACGGCCACGGGCAGGGGCACTCCGAGCAGGCTCAGCGCCCCGCCGATGCCGGCGAACTCGGCGAGCACGGTGCCGCCGTTGGCGACGATGACCACCACCGAGGCGAAGAGCGTCCAGCGCACCCCGAAGCGCTCGCGGATGAGGTCCATCAGCCCCTTGCCGGTGACGCAGCCGAGCCGGGCGACCATCTCCTGGGTGACGATCAGCGCCAGCAGGATGGGGATGAAGGTCCAGAGCAGGTGGAGCCCGTACTTGGCCCCGGTGTTGCTGTAGGTGAAGATGCCGCCGGCGTCGTTGCCCGCGTTGGCGACGATCAGCCCCGGCCCGATGATCGCCAGGTACCTGCGGGCCCCGGCGAAGCGGCGGGGACGGGCGGCCTGGCGCTCACGGCGGGCGGCGACCGCCTCCTCGGCGCGGCGGCGCAGCGCGGTGCTCTGAGGGGGCGTCTTCATCGCGTCGCCGCCGTCTCACGACCGGGTGCTCACAGCGCCCTGGCCCTCCGCTTCATGCCGGCGGGCATCACCGTGTCCAGGGCGTCGTCGATGGTGACGATGCCCTGGATACGGTCGTCGTCGTCCACAACCGGGACGGCGAGCAGGTTGTACTTGGCGATCACCCCGGCCACGTCCTCGGGCCGGGCGTCGACGGGCACGGCGATGACCCGCTTGATCATCAGGTCGGCGATCGGGGTGGTGGGCCGGGCCACGATCAGGTCGCGGAGGCTCAGCACCCCGAGCAGCCGCTCGCCGTCGTCGATCACGTAGACGTAGTAGATCGACTCGGCGTCGGGCTCCAGCTCGCGGAGGCGGTCGATGGCCTCGGCGGCGGTGAGGCTGGCGGGGATGGCCACGTACTCGGTGGTCATCAGGCCACCGGCGGTGTCCTCCCCGTAGGCCAGCAGCTCCTCGACATCCTGTGCCTCGTCGGCCTCCATCTTGGCGATGAGCTGCTCGCGGCGCTCCTCGGGGAGGTCGGCGAGCAGGTCGGCCGCCTCGTCCGGCGACATCGCCTCGAGGATGTCGGCGGCGCGCTCGTCGTCGAGCCGGGAGAGGATCTGCGCCTGCACCTCGTCGCTCGACTCCTCGAGGGTGTCGGCGGCGATCTCGTCGTCGAGGCTGGCGAAGATCGCATCGCGGTCGCGGCCGCCGAGCTGGCCGACGATCTCGGCGATGTCGGCCGGGTGCATCTTCGAGAGCTTGCGGTGGCTGATGCGCAGCTTCACCGAGCGCTCGTCGCTGTGCAGGGTGTCGACCGCGTCCCAGCTGATCAGCCGCTGGGGGAGGTCGCCGCCGGTGAGCCGGCGCAGCCGCCGGCCGACGTGCTCGGCGTTGAGCCTGCGGAGCAGCCCGCGGGTGCCGATGTCGACGCCCACCAGCAGCACCGAGCCGTTGCTCTGCTGGAGCTGGAGGTCGTTGACCCGCACCACCCGGCGCCCGTCGGTGTCGACGATCTGCTTGTCGAGGATGTCGCGCCCCAGCCAGACCTCCTCCGGGACGGGCTCGTGCTCCTTGAGATCGGCGGTGGCGACGCCGAGGCTGATCTCCCGGTTCTCCCAGGCGCGGACCACGCTCCAGTCGACGGTGGCCGGGGCCGAGTGACCGCGCACCGCCAGGGCGATGACCGTGGGATAGGGATCGCCCATGCGCACGATCAGGTCACGGACCTTGCCGACGGTCCTCTGGTGGACGTCGACCACGTCGGCGCGCAGGAAGTCGCTGAGAAAGATCACGGCAGCGACGCCATGGTGGCTCGGACAGGCTCACGACAACCTCCGCGACAGCGACCCGCGCCTCCCCGCGGGGTGCGACCGGATGGTCAATGGTAGCTCTCCCCCACTTCCGGACGCGTCAGCAGCACCGCGCCGCCGGGTGTGGCGCTCAGCCCCGCGGGCTCGCGGACGCGCTCGGGGCCGGGGAGGGCTCGGGCACCGGGGCGTCGCTGCCGGAGCCGATGTCGACGTACCACCGCCCGCCGATGCGCACGCAGGACACCGTGTCCGAGCCGGCCGTCTGGGCGAACTTCGAGAAGGGGAAGCACGTGTTCAGCGACGCGAGGTCGCCGGAGCCGCCGTTGACGCAGGCGGACGCCTGCCCCTTCACCGGCACCATGGCACGGTCGGGGTGCTCGCGGTCGACGGCCGGGGTGCCCACGTCGACATGCTCCACCCGGAAGGACACCTTCACCCCCTCCCTGCCGTTGAGGAGGTTCGACGCCTGGGGGCGCTGCGTCGGCGGGATCCACAGCAGCGCCTCGTTGACGTCGTTGGCCGCCACCGCGCCGAGGAAGCCGCGCACCGCGCCCTCGGGGGTGTCGTGGCTGCCCGGGCCGCCCGCAGGGCTGCCACCGCAGGCGGGGAGCAGCGCGACCAGCGCGGTCGCCAGGGCCAGGAGGAGCCGCAGCGGCCGCAACCCGGTCTCCTCCGGATCAGCCGAGGATCGAGGCCACCGCGATCGAGGACGGAGGCAGCGTCAGCGCACCGACACACACGTCCACCTCGGCGTCGGGGGCCTTGGCGAGCGGGAAGACGACCTCCTCGTCGTCGAGCTCGGGCAGGTGCCGGGTGTAGCCCCCGAGCACCTCGCCGG
>JAXDLS010000024.1:0-4650 GCA_034666485.1 Chloroflexota bacterium | reverse complement strand
AAGAGGAGGACGCCGACCGAGGCGGCGTTGAGCACCGCCAGGCGGTTCACGGTGGGCCGGCTGCGGGCGATCGGCAGGCCGATGAAGATGGTGAACCCCGCGACGGCGCCGAGGCCGGCGGTGGCGGCAAAGTTCACGGCGGCTACCTCCTCGCTCCCGCCCCGCGGGCGGGTCCCACACCCTCGAACCAGCCTTGGGACAGCCTACGTCAAGCGGGGGCTTAGGCTAGCCTAAACGCACCGGAGACGTCCAGCACCGGGGTCGGCCAGCGGTACTCGCCTGGCGCCTCTATTGGCCTCGGGTCCTGGCCGCCTTAGACTGGCGTTCTTAAATGGCCGTCGACGACGTCACCGCGCTGCCGCGCTGCCCCTTTCTCGCCCCGGGCGTCCGGCCCCGGCAGGCGACGACCGGCTGCCCCGGGTACACGCCGCAGCAGGTCCGGGTCGCCGTCAACCCCGCCCCGAACGGCGCCGCCACGGCGATCTCGTGCGTCCACCTGGCGGGCGCCCCGGCGGCCATCGGCCGGTATGTCCCCGCCTGCCGGCATCCCGAGGCGAGGTGGGTGGTGGCGGCGGCGCGAACCCTGCTCCGCGACGGCTCGGCGCCGACCGTCTCGGCGGGCTGATCAGCCGGCCGGCCCCACTCCGGAGGCCGCCTCGAGCAGCCGCAGACGCCCCTCCAGGACGGGACCGATCGCCCGCCGCTCGCGCAGCACCCAGGGCAGCCCCGCGACCGCTGCCACGAACCCTCCACGAGCGGCGGGATGGGCGAGGGCGGCGCGCGCTGCGGCGGCGGTCTCCACCAGCACCGCGTCCAGAGGGCGGCGCAGCCACACCACCCAGAGCCGGTTGCGCACCTCGCGGCGGCGGCGCGCGCCCGGGTCGCGCCGAGTCGACGGGTGGTGGTGGGCGACCACCGTCTGGACGTAGGCGAGCAGCCAGCCGCCGGCGGCGAGGTCCACGGCCAGCAGCGCCTCCTCGCCGCCGATGCCGAAGCGCGCGTGGAAGCCGCCGGCGGCGAGGAAGGCGTCGCGCCGCACCACCGCGCCGCAGGCGAGGAAGCCGAGCACCGCGGGACCGGCCGCGCCGCCGTCGCGCGGCAACGGCGAGGCCGCCATCGCCGCGCAGGTCGGGTCCTCCTCCTCCCCGGGCCCGACCAGCACCCGCGCCGCCAGCACCGCCAGCCGGGGCTCGTGGTCGAGCACTCCGGCGGCACGGTCCAGCGCACCCTCCGCCCACCACGAGTCGTCGTCGGCGAAGGCCACGTAGGGGGTGCGCGCGGCGAGCACCCCGCAGGTGCGCCCGGCACCGCCGCGGTTGTCGGCCAGCGCGATCACCGCCACCCCGGGATGGCGGCGCCGCACCATCTCGGCGGTGCCGTCGGAGGAGCCGTTGTCGACCACGATCACCGGCACCCCCGGCGACCGCCGGCGCAGCTCGGTCAGGCTGCGGCTCAGCTCGCCGGCACGGTCGCGGGTCACCACCACCACGGTGACCCGGTCGCCGGCGCGGGGGCCGGCGCTCATCCCGTCGCGGTCGCCAGGTCGACGCGCGCGTGCGGGCCGCCCTCCTGCCACCAGGAGACGGTGCGCGTCAACCCCTCCTCCAGCGCCACCCTCGGGCTCCAGCCCAGCAGCCTCTCGGCGCGGGTGATGTCCGGCCGGCGCCGACGCGGGTCGTCGACGGGGAGCGGGCGCAGCTCGACGGGGCTGTCGCCGCCCGCCAGCCGGCGGATCGTCTCGGCGAGCTCGAGCACGGTGAGCTCGCCGGGGTTGCCGAGGTTGACGGGGAGGTGGCAGTCGGCCGCGAGCAGCCGCTCGAGCCCGTCGACGAGGTCGTCGATGTAGCAGAGGCTGCGGGTCTGCGACCCGTCGCCGAACACGGTGAGGGGCTCGCCGGCGAGCGCCTGGGAGATGAAGGCGGGGACGGCGCGGCCGTCGCTGCGGCGCATCCGTGGGCCGAACGTGTTGAAGATGCGGGCGATCCGGGTGTCCAGCCCGTGGGCGTTGTGGTACGCCATGACGAACGCCTCGGCGGCCCGCTTGGCCTCGTCGTAGATGCTGCGCGGGCCGACCGGGTTGACATTGCCCCAGTAATCCTCGTTCTGGGGATGCACCTCGGGGTCGCCGTACACCTCGCTGGTGCTGGCGAGCAGGAAGCGTGCCCGCTTGGCGCGCGCCAGCCCCAGCGCCTTGTGGGTGCCCAGGGTGCCCACCTTCAGCGTCTCGATGGGCATCTGCGCGTAGTCGACCGGCGACGCCGGCGAGGCGAAGTGGAGGATGGCGTCGACCTCGTCCTCGACGTAGAGGTACTCGGTGACGTCGTAGTGCCGGAAGGAGAAGCGCGGGTTGCTGAAGAGGTGGGCGACGTTGTCGATGCTGCCGGTGAGCAGGTTGTCGAGGCACACCACGCGCATGCCGCGCTGCAGCAGGCGGTCGCAGAGATGCGACCCGATGAATCCGGCACCGCCGGTGATCACCGCCCGCCGGAGGCGGCGCGGGACTACCACACCGGTCACGTTCATCGCTTGCTCCTGACCATGTTGTCAGCATCATGTATCACAGGATCTGTATACGAAATTGGCAGTGCGGGCATGGTAGCGTCTCGCACCGTCCGATGTGAGAAGGTCGTGAGGAGCAGCTGGTCGGCGATGCGAGTCCTGGGCGTCAACTCCGTTTTTCACGATCCGTCGGCCGCCCTGGTGGTGGACGGCGAGTGCGTCGCCGCCGCCGAGGAGGAGCGCTTCAGCAGGCGGAAGCACGGCAAGCGGCCGGTGCCGTTCTCGGCATGGGAGATGCCCGAGCTGGCGGCGCGCTGGTGCCTGGACCAGGCCGGGATCTCCGCCGCCGAGCTCGACGCCGTCGCCTTCAGCTACGACCCCGCCCTGGCGGCGATCCCCTCCACGGATGTCCGCGCCGGCACCTGGGAGGGGATGCGCACCCTCTACGCCCAGGAGGCGCCGAACCTCCTGCGCACCGCGCTGCCGGGGCTCGACCCCGGGGTCGCCCGGTTCGTGCCCCATCACCTGTCCCACGCCGCCTCGGCGTACCTGGCCGGGCCGTACCGCAGCTGCAGCGTGCTGGTGCTCGACGGCCGCGGCGAGCGCGCCAGCCACCTCGCCGGACGCTGCACCGACGGTGAGCTCGAGGTGCTCGCCGCCCAGGAGCTGCCCCACTCGCTGGGACTGCTCTACGAGGAGGTCACCGACCACCTCGGCTTCCTCCGCTCCTCCGACGAGTACAAGGTGATGGCGATGGCCTCCTACGGGAGCCCTCGCTTCCTCGGAGCGCTGCGCGAGGCGGTGCGCGCGACCCCTGACGGCGGCTTCAGGGTCGAGACGCTCGACCTCCAGTCCCTGGCGCCGCGGATCCGGCCGGGAGAGGGCTGGAGGGCCGAGCACGCCGACCTCGCGGCCAGCGTCCAGCGCCGCCTCGAGGAGGTCCTGCTCGACCTGGTGCGGTGGCTGCACGAACGCACCGGCGACCGCCTGCTGGCGATGGCGGGCGGGGTGGCGCTCAACTGTGTGGCCAACTCCCGGCTCGCCGAGGAGGGACCCTTCGAGCAGATCTGGGTGCAGCCCGCCGCCGGCGACGCGGGCACCGCCATGGGCGCCGCCCTCCACGTCGCCCGTGAGCTCGACGAGCCGGTGCGGCCGATGCGCACCCCGGCGCTCGGCCGCGAGTGGGACGAGGACGAGCTGGCCGGGCGGCTGCGCACCGCCGCGGTGGCCTTCGAGCGCCCCGCCGACCTCGCCGACGCGGTGGCGGAGATCATCGCCGGCGACGGGGTCGTCGCCTGGTTCCAGGGACGCAGCGAGTGGGGCCCGCGCGCCCTCGGCCACCGCAGCCTGCTCGCCAACGCGGGCCGTGCCGACAACCTGCAGCGGCTCAACGACATCAAGGGGCGCGAGCAGTTCCGGCCGGTCGCTCCGATGGTGCTGCTGGAGCGGGCCGGCGACATCTTCGACGGCCCGCTGCCCAGCCCCCACATGCTCTTCACCCACCGCGTGCGCTCGGGCTGGCGGGAGCGCATCCCGGCGGTGGTGCACGTCGACGGCACCGCGCGGGCGCAGACCGTCGACCGCGCCGAGGAGCCGCTGGTGGCGCACCTGCTCGACTGCATGGAGCGGCGCACCGGCGTACCCGTTGTGGTCAACACCAGCCTCAACACCGCCGGCCGCCCGATGGTCGACGATCCACGCGACGCCTTGGAGTGCTTCGGCTCGGCCCCGGTGGACGCCCTCGCCATCGGCCCCTTCCTGGTGCGCCGCCACCATCGGAACGGCAACGGGAGCGGCCCCCGATGAGCGCGGCGGTGGCCGACCTGGTGGTGCCCACCCTGGGCCGGCCCTCGCTGGCGCGCCTGCTCGAGGCCCTCGCCGACGGCCCCGCCGCGTTCCCGGGGCGGATCCACCTCGTCGACGACCGCCGCAACCCGTCCTCGCCGCTGCTGGAGGGTGGCAGGCCCGCGCCGCTCGCCGGCCGCATCGAGGTGCTGCGCGGCGGCGGGCGCGGACCGGCGGCGGCGCGCAACCGCGGCTGGCGCGCCGGCGCGGCGGCGTGGACCGCGTTCCTGGACGACGACGTCCTTCCCCATCCCGGCTGGAGCGCCGCACTGCTCGAGGACCTGGCGGCGGCGACGGAGGGGGTGG
>JAXDLS010000023.1:0-7260 GCA_034666485.1 Chloroflexota bacterium | reverse complement strand
CGCGCAGAGGCGGTTGGTCGGGGCGGAAGCGGCTGGTGTCGATGCCATTGGGGACGATGCGGTAGTCGCCGGGGAAGTAGCGCGAGATGAAGTCGCGCGCCGGCACGCTGACCGCGATGCAGGCGTGGAGCCGCTTGAAGTAGCGGCCCAGAAACGGCCGCCCGTAGTAGTAGCCGAGGTTGCGGCGTGCGGCGGTGTGGAAGGTGGCGACGTTGGCGCCGCGATGGAAGCGGAGAACAGTGATGGGCAGGGATGGAACCAGCGGCTCGTGGTAGTGGACGACGTCGAAGTCGCTGTCGTCGAGCAGGGCGCGCACCCGGCGCACGAGGTGGAAGCTCAGCGCGATCCGCGCCACCGAGCCGTTGCCCGGCATCGGCACGCTGCGGCCGATGCGCACGTAGCCGGGGATGTCGTTGTCGTCGTCGACCTCGTTGCTCGGCGCCATGACCGTGACCAGGTGGTCGCGGGAGCGCAGCTCGGCGGCGAGGTGGCGGACGTGCTCGCTCACCCCACCCGGGTGGGTGTAGTCGTAGGGCGAGACCAGGCAGATCTTCACGACGCCACCGCCGCGGCGCGCCGGTCGGCGGCGGGGGCGGGCGGCCAGAGCTCGTCGAGCACGTGCCACTGGTCGGGGTTCGCGCGGATCACCCTCTCGAGCAGCCGGAGCACCTCGGAGGCGACCCGGCGCACCTCGGGTCCGCGCTCGGCGGCGGCGTCGTAGACCACCTCGGGGTGGCACTGGCCGATGATGTCGTTGCCGTCGCGCACCAGCACGATCGGCACGATCGCAGCGCCGGTGCGGATCGCGATCTCCACCACCCCCACGGGGATGGGCACCAGCGCCCCGAAGAACGGCAGCGGCTCGCCGCTCCCGGCGAGGTCGCGGTCGAGGGCCATGGCCACCATGCCGTTGGCGCGCAGCACCCGGTAGACATCGCGCAGCGCCGACGCCCCCAGCCGCCGGGCGGTGTCGGAGTCGCCGGCGCGCATCGAGGCCACGTCGATGGGGATGACCTGCACCCCGAACCGGTTGCGCGCCGCCACGATGCGGTCGAAGAGCGGTTGCGGCCGCAGCACCTCGGCGAGCACCGCCATCTGACCGAAGCGCTGGTTCCACGCCGCCAGCCCCAGCTCCCAGGAGCCGAGGTGGAGGGAGACGATCACCACGCCCCGGCCGCGCCGCTGGGGCCCGAGCAGGTACTCGGTGTCCGCGGGGCGCACGCGGGAGGTGATCCTCTCGCCTCGCAGCCCCATCTCCATGACGTCGACCCAGCAGTGCGCCAGGTTGTGGACGTTGGCCCGCAGCACCCGGCGCAGGGTGCGCTCGTCGGCGTCGGGGAGGACGTGGCGGAGATTGGAGCGCAGCGCCGCGAAGTGCCCGGGGCGCAGGGTGAGCACGGTGCCCGCCAGCGCGCTGCCGAGCGCGTAGGCGGCGCGGTGGGGAAGCATCCGCACCACCGCCTCGCCCGCCCGGTAGGCGTGGTACGGCAGCATCTGCCGCCGTGGCGTGCGGACCCGGAGCCCCTCCCGGCCCGCCGCCACCACCGGTCCCGCCACCGGTGGGTCAGCCGCCCGCCGGCGGTACGACCGTCTCGCCGAGCTCGGCGGTGCGCCTGCCGTTGGCCGGGCCCGGCTCCGGCTCG
Source organism: Chloroflexota bacterium (assembly GCA_034666485.1). GTDB lineage: Bacteria > Chloroflexota > Dormibacteria > Aeolococcales > Aeolococcaceae > CF-96. Next base: position 5,617 of record JAXDLS010000023.1, on the reverse strand, counting down.
TGACGCTCGGCCCGCACCGCCTGGCGGCGCACCGTCGCCTGGGCCTCGGCGATGAAGTCGGCGGTCTGCTCGCGGGCGACGTTGTCCGAGGTCTGGTGCGGCGGCGACTTCATGAAGTACGCGGAGGGGCCGTCGAGCGCCCCGCTCTGCCCGGTGTCGAGGGCGAGCTTGCAGCAGCGCACCGCGTCGATGACGATGCCCGCGCTGTTCGGCGAGTCGTGGACCTCGAGCTTGAGCTCGACGTTGAGGGGCACGTCGCCGAAGGAGCGGCCCTCGAGCCGGATGTAGGCCCACTTGCGGTCGCTCAGCCAGGGCACGTAGTCGGAGGGACCGATGTGGACGCTGTCCTTGGCGATCGGATGGTCGAGCTGCGAGACCACGCTGTTGGTCTTGCTGATCTTCTTGCTGATCAGCCGCTCCCTCTCGAGCATGTTGAGGAAGTCGGTGTTGCCGCCGAAGTTCAGCTGGTAGGTGTTCTCCAGCTTCACCCCGCGCTCGCGGAAGAGCCGGGTGAGCACGCGGTGCATGATGGTGGCGCCCACCTGCGACTTGATGTCGTCACCGATGATCGGCACGCCCCGCTGCTCGAAGCGCTTGCGCCAGTACTCCTCGCGGGCGATGAACACCGGCATGCAGTTCACCATCGCGCAGCCGGCGGTCAGGATCTGCTCCGTGTACCACTTGGTGGCGGTCTCACTGCCCACCGGCAGGTAGTTGACGACCACGTCGGTGCCGGTGTCGTTGAGGATGCCGACGATGTCGGCCGTCGATCCCGGCGCCTTGGTGATCACCTCGCTGAGGTACTTGCCGAGGCCGTCGTGGGTCATGCCGCGCTGCACCACCACGTCGGTGGCGGGCACGTCGCAGAACTTCACGGTGTTGTTCTGGCCGCACCAGATCGCCTCGCTGAGCTCCCTGCCCACCTTGGTGGAGTCGATGTCGAAGGCGGCGGAGAACTCGATGTCGCTGATGTGGTAGCCGCCCAGGTCCACGTGCATCAGGCCGGGAACGAAGTCCGCCGGGTCCGCATGCCTGTAGTACTCCACCCCCTGCACGAACGAGGAGGCGCAGTTGCCGACCCCGACGACTGCCACCCGGACCTTCTTGCTCATGGGCGTAATCCTCTTCTCGTCGCTGATGCTCTGATCACTGTGCGGGCTCCCCGGTCAGCGTCTGGACCAGGTCGGGCGACAGCTCGTCATCGGGCCCCTTGACGAGCATGAGCCTCATGAAACTGCGCATGTGCGCCGCGATCGCCTCGCGGTCGAGCCGGCAGAAGACCTCGCGGCCCTCCCGGCGGGTGCGGATCACCTGGGACCGGCGCAGGATGCGCAGGTGCCAGCTCATCCGTGGCTGGCTCACCTTGCAGAGCTCGGCGAGCTCCGACACCCGCACCTCCACGGCGCCGGCGAGGCGCTCCACGATGGTGAGGCGGGTGGGGTGGGCGAGGCCCTCGAAGTGCACGCTGAGCTCCGTCGGGGGGGGCACCAGCCGGCGCGGCTTGGCGAGACGCGGCGGCCGACGGCCGGGATCCATCACGCTCCATCCATAAAGGAGAATTAGATAAAGGGTTCTTTATACATACTACCTCCCCGGCACTCCCTCGCCGTCGCCGCCGGGGTGGGTCGGCCCGGCGGGCGGCTCCAGCCGCTCCGCCTCGAGCTCGCGCTCGTGCACCTCCTCGGCCCCGGTGTCGGTCCTCGGCAGCACCGCCTGGAGGATGGCCATCACCACCACGATGACCACGATCACCACGATGAAGAGGGCCACCCCGATGAGCAGGGAGAAGAGGGGGCTGGGGGTGGCGGCGGCGGGCGGAGGCAGAGCGCTCGGGTCCGGCACCGCCCTACGATGACAGAGCGATGGCAGAGGGCATCCCGGACGCGCAGCCGGCCCTGGAGGTCGACCGCGGCCGGGTGAGGTTCCGCGCCCGGCGCCCGGCGGTGCTGGTGCTGCCCTTCGCGATCTTCACGGAGATCGCCGGGCTGCTCTTCCTGCTCGACGGCCTGAGCTACGGCTGGGCGGTGATGGCGGCGCCGGTGGCGGCCCTGCTGGTGACCGGGCTGCTCTTCCGCCCGGTGCTCGAGCTCACCCGCGAGGGGCTGCTGCAGCGCCAGTACCCGTTCAGCAGCCTCACGCGGTGGGAGGTGATCGACCACCTCGACATCACCCGCGCGGGCAACCGGGTGGTACTCGCCTACCGGCTCCGCGAGGGAGTCCCGCCGCCGCGCCGCCAGCCCGCCGCCGCCCTGCTCCGCGCCGCCGGGCGGCCCTTCGACGGCGGCTGGTTCGCCGACTCGCTCGCCGGTCGGCCGGAGGACATCCTCGCGACCGTCCGCGGCTACCACGCCGACCCCTCCCGCCGCGCCGCGCTTCCCGAGGCACGGCGGTGACCTCCGGCCAGCAGGGGGAAGGCTGTCAGCGACGAAGGAGCTGATGGCCTGGGGGAGGGCCCCCCTTCCATTCTGCGCGTCAGCGCAGAGAGGCCAAGAGCAGAGGCCCCCTCCCCGCAGGCGCGTCAGCGCCCGGAGGAAAGACGCGGCCTGTCATCATGGGGGCGCATGACCGACACCGGAACGGAGCTGCGATCGCCCCAGGAGGAGGCGCCCGGCGGGTTCCCGGACGGGGCGCGTCCGGCCGACGACGCCGCCAGCGACAGCCTGGACCTGGCCGGCGCGGTGGTGCTCAGCCCGCGGCGCACCGCCGGCACGCGGCGCAGCCGGCCGGCACGCTCGGAGGAGGTCCGGGCCCGGCTCCGCCGCCTCCACGCGGCCACCACCGACGAGTTGGAGCGCCGCCACGCCGAGGGCCTCGAACCCGCCGACTCGGTGCCCGTGCCGATCGGCACCCTCAGCTCGGTGACCCGCGACCTCCCCGCCCTGCTGGGCCGCGCCGGCCACGCGGCGCTGGGCGCGGTGACGGGCCTCCGCCCGGACAGGGCGCTGCACCTCGGCGCCGCCGGCCTCTCGTTCCTGGCGAGGCAGCGGGAGCTCGCCAGGCGCCAGGCGGACTGTGCCGAGTCGATCGACGAGTTCGGCTTCGACCGCGAGTGGACGGAGTCGCTTCTCCCCTTCTTCCGCTTCCTCTACCGCGACTACTGGCGGGTGCAGGTGCGCGGGCTGGAGAACGTCCCGGTGGAGGGGGCGGCGCTGCTGGTCTCCAACCACGCCGGGGTGCTGCCCTACGACGGGGTGATGATCCGCACCGCGATCTTCGAGGACCTCCCCGGCCACCGCCACGCCCGCGCGCTCATCCTCAACGCGTTCTTCGGGGTGCCGGTCGCCTCCTGGTTCCTGCGCCGCACCGGCAACACCCTCGCCCATCCCGACGACGCCGAGCGGCTGCTCCGCGCCGGCGAGCTGGTGATGGTGTTCCCCGAGGGCGCCAAGGGCACGGGCAAGCTGTACCGCGAGCGCTACCGGCTGCGCCGCTTCGGTCGTGGCGGCTTCGTGCAGACGGCGCTGCGCACCGGCAGCCCGATCGTGCCGGTGAGCGTGGTCGGCAGCGAGGAGCTGCACCCGATGCTCGCCAACCTCGACGTCGCCGCGCGGGCGCTCGGCCTCCCCTACTTCCCGCTGACGCCCAGCTTCCCCTGGCTCGGCCCGCTCGGGCTGATCCCGCTGCCGTCATCGTGGATCATCGAGTTCCACCCGCCGGTCGACCCCGCGGACGAGGGTCTGGGACCCGACGCCGCCGATGACATGGCCACGGTGATGCAGCTCTCCGACCGCATCCGCGAGACCATTCAGCAGGGCATCTACATGAACCTGACCCGCCGCGGGTCGGTGTTCGCGGACCCCGTCGCCGAGGACTGACCGGCCCACCGCATCGGGCCGTACACTGCCGCGCTCGAGGGGGTCCGGCGGCCATCCCGCCGGAAACGCCCAGGAGGGTGCGGGCCGTGGATCAGGTGATGGTCTGGATCGCCGGCTTCCGGAAGTTCCTGCTGCGCGGGAACGTCGTCGATCTCGCCATCGCGGTGGTCATCGGCGGGGCCTTCGGCCTGGTGGTCACCGCGGTCGTCAACGACGTCCTGCTGCCGATCGTCGGCGTGGTCATCGGCAAGCCCGACTTCCGCCTCCTCAGCTTCTCCATCAACCGGAGCGTGTTCAACTACGGCGACCTCATCAACAAGGTGATCAACTTCGTGAGCGTCGCCGCCGCCATCTACTTCATCGTGGTGAAGCCGATGGAGCTGCTGGAGGCGCGCCGGACCGCACCCGCCGCCGGCCCCACCACCCGGCCCTGCCCGGAGTGCATGAGTGACATCCCCAGGGCGGCGAAACGCTGCGCCTTCTGCACCGCCCCGGTCACCCCGGTCGCCTGAACCGGCTGTCCGGCGCGCGCCGCCCGGTACATTGGCGGCGCCATGCCCGAGATGCCCGAGCTCGAGGTGATCCGCGAGCGCCTCTCCCCCCTCCTGCTGGGACGGGAGGTGCGCGCCGTCGAGGTGTCGCCGCGCCACGGCTTCATGCTCCGGGTCACCACCGACGACCTCACCGGCGCGCTCACCGGGAGGGCGATGGAGGCGATGTGGCGGCGGGGCAAGTTCCTGGTGCTCGACGCCGGCGGCCAGCACCTGGTGATCAACCCGATGCTCGGCGGCCGCCTGCAGTGGGCCGCCCCGGGCGATCGGGTCGCCGCCGCCACCGTCTTCCGCCTGCTGCTCGAGGGCGACGCGGAGCTGCGCTTCCTCGACACCGTGCGCATGGGCCGCGTCTACCTCGCGCCCGGTGACGGCCTCGACGCCGTGCCCGGCTGGAGCGAGCTGGGCCCCGAGGCGGTGGACATCTCCGCGGCCGACTTCGCCACCCGCATCCGCCGCCACCGCGGTGAGCTGAAGTCGGTGCTGCGCAACCAGGCCTTCGTCGCCGGGATCGGCAACGCCTACAGCGACGAGATCCTCCACGACGCCGGCATGCTCCCGCTGCGCAAGCGCACCACCCTCGACGCCGCCGGGGTGGAGCGCCTCCATGCCTCGACGCAGCGGGTGCTCACCGAGGCGGTGGCTGCGATCGCCGCCCAGGAGCACTGGGTGGCGCACAAGCAGGACCGGTCGTTCATGCGGGTGCACGGCCGGGGCGGGGAGGCATGTCCGCGGTGTGGGCATCGGATCTCCGAGCTCACCGCCCAGCAGCGGGTGACCAGCTTCTGCCGGGGATGTCAGACGTAGGTCGTGGGTTCGGTGTCCGGACGCTCGCGATGCGGAGCCTGGCACGGGCACTGCGGTCACCTCGGGAGCTGGTTGTCGTTGATCTGGCAGGGGAAGGGGGAGCTGCGGGCCGGCGGGCGCGCGACCGCCTGAGGACACCGAGGTCGACGTGCACGTTCATCCGCACCGCTGACGGTCGAGGGCCGCCATCGCCCGGGTCGCCGCCGGACGCGGTGTGGCAGGCCATCACCAGCGCGTCCGCTCGCAGCGCGGCCGGCGGATCCTCGGCGGGGTCGGGATCGACCCGGGGAGTGGACCGCTCGGCGACCAGCCGGCGCTCGAAGCTCTCACCACGGCCCGGACCAGGGCGCCCTCCTCGGACGGGAGGGCTCCGCTGAGCCGGAGCATGCCGAGTTCGTCCCACCGGAAGCGCAGACCACGCTGCGCCCGCTGGGCGCGGGCTCG
>JAXDLS010000022.1:0-7970 GCA_034666485.1 Chloroflexota bacterium | reverse complement strand
CGAGCGAGGCGACGTGTACGACCACGTGCAGGTGCGCATCGGCCGGCTCACGCGGTCCTGACCGTCGCGCTCAGGAGGAGTGAGGCCATGAACGGCAACCGGCACATCGAGACTCCGCGCGCGACGCCCGATGGGGGAGCGGGATTCCATCCCTCCGCTCTGCACCCACCGCCGGACCCAACGACCGGCGCCGGGGACGCGTCGGAGATCACTCTGGAGTGCATCGGCCGGCCTGCACCGCGCACGGCATCCACTCCGACGATGCGGTTCGGATATCACCCCCACGCGGTGCGCGTGCGGCTGGACAAGGTGGCGGCCGGCATGAAGTTCTTCCCGGTGACGACCACCGGCGCCGGCGGCCTGCCGCTGCAGCCCACCATCCTGGCTGGCGGGATCAAGGAATTCCATGGAGTGCACGGGGTGCCCAACAGCATGGACGGCGTTCCCGGGGTCACCCAGGCGCCGATCAAGCCCGGGCAGACGTCACATACGAGTTCACCGCGAACGCGGTGGGCGTGGGGATGTACCGCTCCCACGACGACACCCTCAAGCAGCTCACCGCCGGCCTGATGGGACCGTTTCAGTCTGGCACTGCCACATCCTCAGCCACGCCGAGACCGACCAGGGCATGTACGGCATGGTGACCGCCCTGGTGGTGCGGAACGGCGCGGGCAGCATCCCCCGGGGCGCTCTCGCCTGCCTCTGGCCGGAACCGCCGGCGCGGTCCCCTTGCGTACAGGCTGGGCGCGCCCCACCCGCCCGGCCGCGCGCCGCGGGTCACCCGGTGGAGGGCGATCGGTCACCGGTCGCAAGACCGATGGTCCCGGTGCTCGGACCTCGGTCACACCGCCGCAGGGCGACCATGGCCGCCTGGATCTCGCCGATCAGCGCCTCGACGGCGGAGTGGCGCTCCAGGTCGCCTGCCTCCTGCAGCCACTCGTGCATTGTGACGGTGGCAAGGGTCTGCGCCTCGATGAGCACCTCGTGCCGCACGGCGCGGGACACGCGCTCGAATGCCTGGACCACGGTGAGGCGGCCCCGGCCGTGGTCGTCGACACGCCACCACCCCAGCCCTCGATGCCAATCGCACTCCAACTCGAGATGGGAGCCGTCGGCGAGGTAGAGGTTCGCGGTCGGGATCCGGGTGACGTGGACGGGTTCGTGCATGCGGCCATCATCACCGGCGTCCTGTCCGAGGCCCAGTGCCGTGGGTCATCCACGGGGAGGCCATTCGTCCCGGACCCCTGTCACCCTCCTCACCGATCCGCGACCGGGTAATGTGGCACCTCGTGACCCACTCCCGTCGACCGGCGGCGGCAGGCGAGTCGATCGACCTCGACGGCCTGGTGCTGCTCGACACTGTTGCGCAGCGGCCTCTCGACCTCGGTGCGGAGCGGGGGCCGACGCTGCTGGTGCTGATCCGCCATCGGTACTGACTGCCCTGCCAGGAGCACCTCGTCGAGGTGCGAGAGCACCGCGCCGACCTCGAGAGGCTGGGTGCGGGGGCCTTCGCGGTCAGCTTCAGCCCGGCACAGCCCCTGGCGCTGCTCGCGAGGCACCTGGAGTGGCCCTGGCCGTTCCTGAGCGATCCCCATCGACTCGCATACGCTCGGCTGCGGGTCCCCCGGGCACCTCTGCGCGACGTGTACACGGCTGGAACCCTGCAGCGGTACGCGCGAGCGGTCCTGCACCGCCAGCGAATCCGCCGGCCGGTCGAGGACACGCGCCAACTGGGCGCGGATGCCGTCGTCGTGGACGGTCACGCGGTGCGCATCCTCCGGTCACGCAGCCCGGACGATCGTCCCGCGATGGAGACGCTTCTCGAGGCCCTTGCCTCGGTCCGCTGAGGCGGCCAGCGGCCGGAGCTCGACGCGGCGATCCGCGATCGACTGGACGGCGGATCTCACCCTGGGATGCGGCGTCCCGAGATCTCGTCGATGGACACGCGAATCCACACCTGCGGACCCGGATTGGCCCACGACGTGAGCCGCCCGCGGCGCAGCCGCTCGATCTCGTCCGGATCGGTCACGGCGTGGGCGACCCCTTGGACCAGCACGCTCCACCCGGAGCGATAGAGGAGGCAGACGCCATCCACCTCAAAGGCGACCGGCCCCCCGGCAGCGGAGGCCAGCTTCGTTCCGGGCGTCGTGCACAAGACCACGAAGGTCCCCTCAGCCACAAAGCTCACGGGCAGGATCATGGGTCGCCCGTCCGCGACGAAGCCGAGTCGTCCGATGGGCGAGTTGTGTTGCAGGAGCTCGAGGCACTCGTCGTGCGAGAGCTCCTCGACCACGGTCACACGATCTGGGGTCATGCCGTGCCCTCCCGGAGAACTGAGCAGCACCGTCGGTTGCGGTCGGCGTCATCCTCACGGACCTCACCCTACGGCGCGACCGGTGCTCGGACCAGGGTCCAAGGTCTCCGATCGGAGCGTGACCATCGGCAGTCAGTTGGTGACGTCAACACGCCGAGCGTCCCCCACCGACATGAGGAAGGGGCCGGCACGGTGGCCGACCCCGGTGCTCAGATCGGCAGGGAGATGCGGACGGTGGTGCCCTCGCCGGCCGTGCTGGTGATCTCGATCTCGCCACCGATGGACGATGCACGGCTGCGCAGGTTGCCGAGCCCCATGCCACCCCGCCCGGCGGCTGCCGCCACGTCGAAACCCCGGCCGTCGTCGTCGACCTCCAGCACCGCGGCCGGCCCCTGCCGCCGCAGGCTGATGCGGCAGGTCTGCGCTGCGGCGTGGCGGCCGACGTTCGACAGCGCCTCGCGGGTGAGCTGCACCAGGTCGACGGCGTTGGCCGCCAGCGGGCCCTCGAGGCTCTCGTCGAGCTCGACGACGATCGTGACGCCCGTGGTCGACTGGAACTCGTGAGCGAGCTGGTCGAGGGCCTCCCCCAGGCTGCGGCCGGAGGCGAGGACGTGGGGCCGCAGACCGAAGATGTAGTTGCGAAGATCACCGATGACCCGGTCGATCTCGTTCACCGCGTCCTGGAGACGTGTCGCGACCCGGCTGTCCACGATGATCCCGGCGGTGGCCTGGAGGCCGAGCCCCACCGCGAACAGTGACTGGATCACCCCGTCGTGCAGCTCCCTGGCAATGCGCTCGCGCTCCTCCACCAGGGAGAGGCGGTGCAGCTCGCGCTGAGCCCGGCTGTACTCCAGGCCGAGGGCAGCCTGGTCGGCGAAGCTCTCCACCAGGCGCACGTCGTCGGCGTTGAAGCGGCGCCGGCCCACCAGGTTGGCCACCGCCAGGGTGCCGAACGCGGCGCCGCGCAGCGACAGCGGGACGAAGAGGCTGGGACCCATCTGGCCCGAGCGCACCATCGGCTCGTAGGAGCGCGGGTCGTTCGAGGCGTCGTCCAGCAGCAGGGGGCCGCCGGTGCGGATCACCTCACCGGACAGTGACCCCTCGAGCGGGACCGCCATGCCCTCGAGCTCGGTGGCATGGGCGCCCTCGGCGATGGTGATGCGCATCGCGTCGCCGGCCGGCCCCGGGGTCACGATGGTGGCGAGATCGGCGTCGACGAGCTCGCGGGCGCGCCGCGCCACCAGGCGGAGCACGGCATCGGGCTCGGCGCCGGCGAGGATGGCACCCGTCGCCTCCCGCACCGCCACGAGCCAGCGCTCGCGCAGCCGCGTCTCCTCGTGGAGGCGGGCGTTGGCGATGGCGACACCGGCCTGGGTGGCGAGCGTGATCAGCGCCGCCTCGTCCTCGGGGGTGAAGTCGGGGCGCCCCCGCTTCTCGGTGAGGTAGAGGTTGCCGTAGACCGTGCCGCGGGCCCTCACCGGCGCGCCGAGGAAGGAGCTCATCGGCGGGTGATTGGCCGGGAAGCCCGACGAGCGGGGATCACCGGAGATCTCCGGGAGGCGCAGCGGCCGGGCGTCACGGATGAGCGCGCCGAGCAGGCCGTGCCCCCGCGGCAGCGGACCGATGGCAGCGCGCTCCGCGTCGGTGATGCCCGTGGTCAGGAAGTCGGCGAGATCGCCGTCCCGTCCGATGACCCCGAGCGCTCCGTAGCGGGCGCTGGTGAGCTCGGCGGCGAGCTCGACGATGCGCTGGAGGAGAAGCGGAAGCGAGAGCTCGGACGCCAGCGCCATGCCCGTCTCGAGCAGCCTGGCGCTCCGGTCTCCTGCCAGCTCCATGCGCCGGAGGATAGCTCCCGGTCGCGGTCAGATCGCGAGTGGCGCAGGGGTGGGCCGGAGACGCCGGACGGTCAGCTCCGGGTGAGGGGCCGCGGGGACCAGGCGGAGCCTGACGTCGACGATGCTCACCCCACCCGGCGAGACGATCACCGGGTTCAGGTCCACCTCGGCGAGCTCGTGCACGTCCTCGGCGAGGCGGGCGATGCGCAGGAGCAGCTGCTCGAGCGCGGCCACGTCGACGGGCGGGGCGCCGCGATACCCGAAGAGCAGCGGCGCGCCCCGGATCGAGCGCACCAGCTCGCGGGCGTCGAGGTCGGTGAGCGGGAGGGCCCGGAACGCCCGGTCGCCGGTCACGCCCCCGCTCCCGAACATGAGGAGCGGTCCGAAGACGGGATCGTGCACGACTCCCACGATGGTCTCCACCCCCGCCGGAGCCATCGCCTGGACGACCGCTCCCTCCATCTCCGGGCCGGCGCCGAGCGCGATGGCGGCGTATGCCGCCCGGACCGCGCCGGCGTCGCCCAGGTCGAGGCGGACGCCGCCGACCTCGGTCTTGTGGACCAGCCCCTGCCCGCGCACCTTGAGCGCCACCGGGAAGCCGAGGGAGCCGGCCGCGGCGGCGGCCTCCGCAGCCGAGTCCACCGGGATGGTGGGCGCCGCCGCGATGCCGTACGTGGCGAGCAGGACGCGGGCGGCCTCCGGGTCGAGCCAGGCTCCCTGGGGCCGCCCGTCGAGCTCCGCCGCCACCACGCTCCGAGCCGCCTCGCGATCGAGGGCGTCGAGGACCGTCACCGTGCCCTCGGGGCGCATCCGCCACCGGGCGTACGCGGTGACCGCGGCCAGAGCCTGGGCCGCCGGCTCGGGAAAGGCGAAGGCGGGGACGCGGACCTCGGTGCCGGGGACGGCGGGCGGTGCGTGCATCCCCAGGAAGGTCGCCAGCACCGGCTTCCCGGCGCCCGCCGCAGCCGCGGCGATGGCGGCGGCCACCTCCGCCACGGGGGCGCCGGGAACGGGCGCATGGATGGCGATGACGGCGTCGACCCGGTCTGCGGCCAGGATGATCGCGAGGGCCCTCCGGAACGACTCGGCGCCGGCGCTCGCGCCCAGGTCGACAGGGTTCTCGAGGCCGGGTGCCCCGGGGACGGCGGCTCGCAGCGCCGACTGGACGCCGGCGTCCAGCTCCACCGGCTCGAGGCGGTAGCGGGCGAGCGCGTCGGCGGCGAGGATGCCCGCACCGCCCGCGTTGCCCACCACGGCCACCCGTCCACCACGGGGGAGCGGCTGGTGGGCGAGGACGGCGCCGACATCGAGCAGCTGCTCGAGGGTGTCGACACGGATCACTCCGGACTGCCGAAACAGCGCATCGACCGCGGTGTCGGGTGCCGCGAGCGCCGCGGTGTGAGAGGTGGCGCCGCGCGCCCCCGCAGCGCTGCGACCCGCCTTGACGGTGACGATCGGCTTGCTCCGCGACACCCGGCGTGCGACCCTGCCGAAGGCCCGCGGCTTGCCGAACGATTCCAGGTACAGGAGGATGACCCGTGTCTGCTCGTCGTGCTCCCAGTAGCGCAGGAGGTCGTTGCTGCTGACGTCGACCTTGTTGCCCATGCTGACGAATGCCGACATCCCCAGCCCCCTCGCCTGGGCCCGCTCGAGCATGGCGATGCCGAGTGCACCGGACTGGGAGGCGAAGGCGACCGGCCCGGGGACGGGCGCACGGGTCGCGAAGGTCGCGTTCATGCGCACGCCGGGATGGGTGTCGATGACGCCGAGGCAGTTGGGGCCGATCAGCCGCATACCGCCGCGATGGGCGCGCTCGACCAACCGGCGCTCGAGCGCGGCGCCCTCGGGCCCGGTCTCCGAGAAGCCCGAGCTGACGACGATGAGCCCGTGCACCCCCTTGGCGGCGCAGGCGTCGACGGCCTCGAGCACCGCGGCCGGCGGAACCGCGATCACGGCGACGTCGACCGGGTGCGGGATGGCGGCGACGGTCGGGTGGGCGGCGACGCCCTCCACCACCGAGGCGTGGAGGCTCACCGGGTAGACCGGGCCCCGGAATCCCGACTGCAGCAGGTTGCGGAGAATGCGGCGACCCACGCTGGCCTCGCGGCGGCCGGCGCCGACCACGGCGATCGACCGGGGCCGGAGCAGTCGAGCCATCGAGAGCACCGCGGCCGACCATTCACGCGCCTCGGTCGCGGCACGAGCGGCGTCGGTGGGCCGGATGTCGAGCGCCACGGTGACCACCTCGTGATCCCGCGAGGTCTCCTCACGAAAACCCGCGGCGCGGAAGACGTCGAGCATCCTGCGGTTGGCGGCGAGTGTCTCGGCGATGAACCGGGTGATCCCGCAGTCACGAGCGGCGGCGGCGAGGTACTCGAGGAACAGGGTGCCGAGACCCCGGCCCTGGTGGGCGTCGGCGATGACGAACGCCACCTCCGCGTCGTCGGTGCCGGGGAGGCGCTCGTAGCGCGCCACCCCGACGAGGTGGGCGCCGAGGACGGCGACGAAGGCCATGCGATCGCGGTAGTCGACGTGGATGAAGCCCTCGACGTCGCGATCGGTGAGATGCGGCTTGCAGGAGAAGAAGCGGCGGTACACCGTCTCCTCGGAGAGCCCGTCGTGGAAAGCCACGAGGGCGGTGCCGTCGTCGGGGCGGATGGGCCGGATCGACACCGGCACGCCGTCGCTGAGCAGCGCGTCGACCACCCAGGCCTCGGGATACGGCGTCACCGTGCCGCCGCCGGCGCCGGACCGTCGACCGCGGCGAGGATGCTGTGGACCACGGCGACCTCGTGAGACTGGGACCCGCTGGGATGGGTGGTCAGTGTCGCCCGGCGCGGGGCGCCGGCATCAGTGCGGAAGGTCCCGGAGATCCGGGACCTTCGTCCCGTCTCGGGGTGGGTTCCGCATGGCACGCGAGTCGACGGGCAGACGCTACTCTGGCTCGTCATGCGCGCCCTGCTCGTCGTCAATCCGAATGCCACCGCCACCACCCGGCGGGTGCGCAACACGCTGGTCGAGACGCTGGGCAAGCACGTGGCGCTCACGGAGGTGCGCACGGAGCGCCGCGGGCATGCCGTCGACCTGGCTCGCACCGCAGCCGACCGCGCCCTCGACGTGGTGATCGCGCTGGGCGGGGACGGCACCGTGAACGAGGTGGTCAACGGGCTGCTCACCGACGGGCCCGACCCGGCGCTGCCGCGCCTCGCCGTGGTGCCGTGCGGCCTGGCCAACGTGTTCGCCCGGTCGCTGGGAGTGCCCAATCGGCCCCTGGCGGCGATCGAGATGCTCCTCGACGCTCTCCGCGTGGGCCGTCGGCGTTCGGTGTCGATGGGCGTCGCGGACGGGCGGTACTTCACGTTCTGCGCCGGCATGGGATTCGACGCCGCGGTGGTCCGCATTGTCGAGAGCCGTCGAGCCGCGGGAAGGCGCTCGACCAGTTCCCTCTATGTGCGCTCCGCGCTCCGTCACTATGCGACCGGCACCGACCGGCGCCGACCGTCGATACAGCTGCACCTGGCCAGTGGCCGTGAGCCTACACGGGTATTCATGTTGATCGTGACCAACACCTCACCCTGGACGTACCTCGGTGCGCATCCGCTCAGTCCAACGCCGCAGGCCGGCTTCGACAGCGGCCTCGACGTTTTCGGGATGTCCGTGTTTCGCGTGGTGCCGGTGTTCCACAGCGTTCTGCGGCTCCTGGCCAGGTCGGACCGTATCGCCGACCCACGTTGGGCGGTGTCGTTGCACGACCTGTCGGAGTTCGTGGCGAGCGCTCCCGAGCCCCTCGACTTCCAGCTCGACGGCGAATACCTCGGCCG
>JAXDLS010000021.1:0-3242 GCA_034666485.1 Chloroflexota bacterium | reverse complement strand
GCAGGCCGGCGAACGAGGACGGCGCGAGCGGGATCCGGGCGTCGAAGTAGGCGAGCCGCACCCGTCCCTCCGACCGCTCCAGGCGCAGCTCGCCGCGCCGCGCCACCACCTCCGGGCTGTCGCCGAGCACGGGGAGGAGCACCCGGCCGCGCAGCTCGGGCTGGGGCGGGTCCCACTCGATGTCGAAGAACTCCGCCCAGGGGCTGTCCACGCCGGCCTCGAGGACGTCCGCCCACCACGGGTTGACCCGGGCATCGGTCGACATGTGGTTGGGGACGATGTCGAGGAGCAGGCCGAGGCCGGCGCTGCGCAGCGCCTCGACCAGGCGGCGGAAGCCCTCGTCGCCCCCCAGCTCGTGGCTGATGCGGGTGGGGTCGGCGACGTCGTAGCCGTGCTGGCTCCCCGGCACCGCCTGGAGGATCGGCGAGGCGTAGAGGTGGCTGATCCCCAGCTCGGCGAGGTAGGGGGCGAGGGCGGCGGCCTCGTCGAAGCCGAACCCGGGTCGGAGCTGCACCCGGTAGGTGGCGCGAGGCGCGGGGGCGCTCACCCGAGGCGCCTGGCCAGCTCGCGCAGCGGCGGTGCGTATGCCTCGCTGAAGGTAGGAAAGGGATGGATCATGCCGGCGGCGACCGCGACGGGCACGCACGCGTGGATGGCGAGCGCCGCCTGCCCCAGCCAGGCGTCGGCGTCCGGCCCGACCGCGCTCGCCCCCACCAGCACCCGCCGGGCGCGGTCGGCCACCAGCACCAGGCAGCCGGCGGCGGGCTCGTCCGCGCCCTCGGTGAGCGAGCGCGCGGTCTGGCCGATGTCGAAGCAGGCGGTCTCGACCTCGATGCCCTGCTCTCGCGCCTGGTCGGCGGTGAGGCCGGCGGCGGCGACGGGCGGGTGGGTGTAGACCACCCTGGGCAGGGCCCGGTAGTCGGCGCGCGCCGGCTCGCCCATGAGGTTGCGGGCGATGATCGATCCCTGGTATCCGGCGGTGTGGGTGAAGGGGCCGACGCCGGTGACGTCGCCGGCCGCCCAGAGGTGCTCGGCCCCCGGCACCGCGCAGCGCTCGTCGACCCCCAGCGGCTCCTCCGCCTCGATCCCCAGGACCTCCAGGCCCAGCCCTCCGACCCGCGGCCTGCGACCGGTGGCCACGATCACACGCTCGGCCTCGATGGTGCCGCCGCCCTCGAGCAGCAGCAGGGCGCCGGGGCCCGGGCTGGCGACCCGCGCCTCGGCGACGGTGGTCTCCAGCCGCACCTCCACCCCGGCGCGCCGCAGGCACGCCTGCAGCACCTCCGAGACCGGCGGCTCCTCCTTCGCCAGCACCCGCGGGGCGCTCTCGACGAGCACCACCCGGCTGCCGAAGGCGGCGAACACCTGGGCGAGCTCGCAGCCCACCGGCCCGCCGCCGAGAATGGCCACCGAGGCGGGCAGATCGGAGCTGCTCAGGGCCTCGTCGCTGGTCCAGGCGGACACCGCGTCCAGCCCGGGCAGCGGCGGGACGGCCGGCTCCGAGCCGGTGGCGACCACCAGGTCGCGATACCCCACCTCGGTGCCCTCGACGTCGACCACCCCCGGCCTGGCCACGCGGCCGCGGCCGCGGAGGAGCGTCACCCCGGAGCGCTGCAGGCTGCGCGCCATGTCGGTGTCGTCGCGGCCGTCGGCGATGCGGTCGCGGCGCGCCACGGCGGCGGCGTAGGCGCTGCGACCGTCGCCGGGGTCGCACCCCGGCGCGGCGGCGGCGCCGAACGCCGGCGCGGCGCGGAGCAGGTCGCGCACCTCCGCGGAGCGCAGCATCGCCTTGCTGGGCATGCAGGCCACGTACGGGCACTCGCCGCCGACGCGGTGCATCTCCACCACCGCCACGGCCCGTCCCCGCAGGTTCTGCCACACTCCCTCGGAGGCCGACCCGGACCCCAGCACCACGACGTCGTACCCGTCCATCAGATGGGCAGGGGGTCCGGGATGAGCGGCCCGGGCGCGGGGAGGCCCGGCGAGGGCGTCGGATCGGGCTCGGTGGGCAGCTCCGGCGGCTTGGGACCCGGCAGCGTGGGAGGGTCGCCGGGGAGCGGCGGCGGGGTGGGCATCCCCGCCGCGACCCCGGTCACCGCCGCCCCGCGGAGGCGGTCTCGAGGATCCGCAGCGCCTCCCGGGAGAAGGCGGGGATGTCGTCGGGCTTGCGCGAGGTGACCAGGCGGCGGTCGACCACGACCTCCTCGTCGACCACCTCGGCGCCGACCTGGCTCAGGTCGTCCTGGACGGTGAGCCAGGCGGTCATCCGGCGGCCCCGGACCACCCGTGCGGTCATCAGCAGCTGAGGACCGTGGCAGATGGCGAACACCGGCCGCTCGTTGGTGAAGAAGGCCCGTGTGAAGTCGACCATGCGGCGGTCGGCGCGGAGGTGGTCGGGCGAGTAGCCTCCGGGGACGAGCAGGGCGTCGAAGTCGCCCGCCGAGACGTCGTCGATGCCACGCTCCGCGGTGACCCGCTCCTCCCCCTTCTTGCCGAGGAGCTCGGTTCCCTTCCTGAGACCGATCACGGTCACCTCGTGGCCGGCGCGGTGGAAGGCGTCGTACGGCCCGCGGAACTCCGAATCCTCAAAGTCGACGTCGAGGACACATGCGACACGCATGGCGATATCCCTCCTGATCACAGTGGCTTACTTGATGATTCTATGATCAGGAAAGTCTACATCGTCACTGTAGTGTCGGTGGGTCCACGGGCTCATCGAGGGGGCGGTGGCCGAGGCGCCGCAGCACGGAGTCGAAGACCTCGCGGGGCTGCGCGCCGGGGAGGACCAGCCGCTGGTCGATGGCCCAGGCGGGGACCCCGGTGACCCCGTTGCGCAGCGCCGCCCGGGTCGAGGCGTCGACCCGGGCGGCCAGCTCCTCGGAGTCGAGCGCGGCACGCGCCTCGGACTCGGGGATGCCCACCACGGCGGCCTCCTCGACCAGCACCTCGGGGTCGCCGATGTCCCGCCGTCGCGACCAGTAGCCGGTGATCAGGCGGGTGTGGAGGGCGTCGTGGAGGCCGCGGTCGCGGGCCAGCTCGGTGAGCCGCAGCGCCCGGTTGGAGTTGGGGACCCGGTCGGGCGGAGGGTCGTAGACGAAGCCCGCGCCCTCGATGAGCCCGCGGATCTGGTCGGAGAAGTCCGCCCCGTAGCGGGCGAGCAGCTCGGCGCGGGGGATGCCCTCGGTCGGGTACTCCGGATGAAGGTCGAACGGCCTCCAGTCGATCGTGGCGCCGTACCGGCG
>JAXDLS010000020.1:0-5754 GCA_034666485.1 Chloroflexota bacterium | reverse complement strand
GGACGACGGTGCGGCGATAGGCGGCGATCTCCGAGGCGCCGTAGAGGGTCTCGGCGATGCCGTACCGGACCGCCTGGTCGCTCGACCAGAAGAACCCATCGAGCGCCTCGACGTCATTGGCGAGCAGAGCGGTCTCGTAGGCGTCGAACTGGGCACGAACCTCGGCGACCACGCGGTCGTCCTGCAGGGCGCGGGCGATGGCGCTCACAGCGCCGCCAGCAGCGCGTCGGAGGTGGCCACCGCGCCGAAGACGCCACCCTGCATGGTCACCATCCGCAGCGCCGCCCGGTGGTTGTCGGGGTCGGTCGCCCCGGTGCTGTCGGAGAGGATCAGGCACTCGTAGCCGCGGTCGTTGGCCTCGCGCATGGTGGTGTGCACGCAGACGTCGGTGGTGATGCCGGTGAGCAGCAGGTGGGTGACGCCGGCGACGCGGAGCACCAGGTCGAGCGAGGTGGCGTAGAAGGCGCCCTTGCCCGGCTTGTCGATGACCACCTCGCCGGGCAGCGGGGCGACCTCGGGGACGATCTCCCACCCCGGCTCGCCGCGCACCAGGATGCGGCCGCACGGGCCCTCGGTGCCGATCTCGGCACCGATGCGCCCGGAGCGCCAGCGCTTGTTGGCGGGGAGGTCGGAGAGGTCGGGCTGGTGACCCTCTCGCGTGTGGATCACCATCATCCCGCGTCTGCGCGCCGCCGCCAGGACGCGCATGGTCGGCTCCAGCGGCGCGCGGGTCAGCGCGAGGTCGTAGCCCATGGTGTCGACGTAGCCGCCCTCGCCGCAGAAGTCGGTCTGCCAGTCGATGCAGACCAGCGCGGTGTGTGCAGGGTCGACGTCGCCGTCGTAGGGCCAGGTGTAGGGATCGGCCACCACCCCGCTCACGGGGCGGCCTCTTCCAGGGGCACGGCGACGGCCACGCTCTCGCCGGCCAGCACCGCCTCGGCGGGGCGGCGGCGGAGCCGCGGCATCGACGGCCGCCGCAGTGCCGGCGCGGGCGCCTCGTCGACGCCGGCGACGTCGTTGGAGTCGGTGGGATCCGCCTCACGCACGGGGACCCGGAGCAGGCTGAAGCCGAGGCACACCAGGCCGGTGAGCGCGTATCCGAGGGCGATGCTCGGCGACACCCAGAATCCCACCTGCCCGCCGTGGATCAGCCCCACCGTCGACAGCGCCGCGCCGACGAAGCAGTACACCGCGGCGAGCACGAAGCGGCGGTCGATGAGCAGCACCGCGATCGCGCCCAGCACCATGCCCGCGAGCACCGCGCCCTCACCGAGCGAGAGCAGCCCGGAGTTGACGATGCCGGCGTTGGCGAGCGCGCTCTCGCCCACCCTGTCGGCGCTGGTGCCGGCGGCCGACAGTGCGCCCGCGACGAGCCCCTGGGCCCATGCGGCGATGTTGGGGATCATCGCCAGCACCACCCCCGCCGCATGCGCGCGCGGGACGGCGCGGAACGCCTGGGCCCCGATCACCAGGCCGATGTAGAGCAGCACCGGCACGATCGCCGGAATCGGGAGCAGCGCGCCGAGCAGCGGGAAGAGCCCGAGCGAGCAGAGCAGGAAGACGCTGATGCCGGTGGCCAGCGAGTAGCCGGCGCGGCCGCCCGCGGCCTTCCAGCCCGGATGGCCGATGTAGACGGCGGGAGGGAAGGGGCTGCCCAGGCAGGAGCCCACCACCGCCCCGGTGCCGTCGGCGAGCAGCACGCTGCGCAGGTTGTAGTTGTCACCGGCGGCGGCGGCGCTCTCGACGTTGCTCATCGCCTCGGTGAAGTTGTAGATCCCGAGCGGGATGGCGGTGGCGAGCAGCGGGGAGATGCCCTGCAGGCCGCGGATCAGCCGCCCCGGGTCGAGGGTGGGCAGCGAGAGGGCGATCTGGTGCAGCGAGTCGCCCACCGCCGGCAGCGACATGTAGCCGCCCACCCAGGCGATCGCGGTGCCGAGCAGCAGCGCGGCCAGACCCACCGGGACGTTGCGCGGGAGGCGCACGCCGGAGAGAAAGCCGATGAGGATCACCGCGAAGGTGGGCAGGGCGATCCAGAGCGCGGTCCACATCTGCGCCGCCGGGCGCATGGAGATGAACGACACGGAGATGCCGGCCAGCGTCCCCAGCATCGCCGCGCGCGGGGTGAGGCGTCGGACCGTGGGACCGACGAAGGCGCCGATCAGGATGATGACGCCGATGATGAAGGCCCACGCGATGCCCGCCTGCCAGGCGAGGACCGGGTCGTGGGTGCGCAGATAGACGGGCAGCATGATCACCAGGGTCACGATGAACATGTGCGGCACGCTCGGCCCGTAGGGCATGGCGGTGACGTCGGTACGGCCCTCCCGGCGCGCCAGCCGGCGGGCGAGCGTGAAGTAGAACAGGTTTCCGATGAGCAGCTCGATGCCGAGCGCCGGGAGGATCACCCCGTTCACGTCGTGACCGCTGATGTGGACGACCCCGGCCGCAAGCGAGCCCAGCACGAGCACGTTGACGAGCAGGTTGATCCCCAGGCCGAAGAAGGCGTTGAGGTCACCGGGAGTCCAGATCGGAACCTGCACCGGCTGCGCCGGGGCCTGATCGGGGGGCGCTGCCGTGGTGGTCATGCCTCTCCTTCCAGGGCGGCGAGAGCGGTGAGCAGGACCGGCGACGAGGTGACCCAGCCGAAGATGCCGCCCTGTGCTGCGATCATCCTCAGCCCCACCTCGTGGAACTCGGGGAAGTAGGAGCCCACGCAGTCCTCGAGGACCAGGCATTCGAAGCCGCGGTCGTTGGCCTCGCGCACCGTCGTGTGGACGCAGACCTCGGTGGTGACCCCGGTGACCACCAGGCTGTCGATGCCGCGGTTGCGCAGCATCAGCTCCAGGTCGGTGGCGTGGAACGAGCCCTTGCCGGGCTTGTCCAGGACCACCTCACCCTCGATGGGGGCGAGCTCGTCGACGATGTCGTGGCCGTACTCGCCCCGGACCATGATCCGGCCCTTGGGACCGAGGCTGCCGATCCCGCTGGGGAGGTTGCCGCGCGCCAGCTTGCTCGGCGGGCAGTCGCTGAGGTCGGGGCGGTGGCCCTCGCGGGTGTGGATCACCGGCAGCCCGGCGGCCCGCGCCGCGCTCAGCACCCGGCGGAGCGGCGGCACCACCGCCTGGAGCAGGCCCACGTCGTTGCCGAGGGCGGCGCCGAATCCGCCGGGCTCCAGGAAGTCGCGCTGCATGTCGATGATGAGCAGCGCGGTCGACTCCGGGTCGAGAAGGAACGGATAGGGCGCCGCCTCGACGGTCAGCGGCGCAGTCACCGCCCCGCACGCACGGGTGGCGGCACCGGGACGCGCGTGGTCAAGCGCATGGCTCTTCCCCCCCTCAATGTCGGACGGCATCAGGCTACGCCGTGCGCCGACGGTCGGCTTCGGCGCCCGCAACCAAGCGTTGCGGGTCGGGAATGGTGCAGGCCGCCCAGCCCCAGGTCCTCCGCGCGGTGGCCGCGCCTCCCGACTCTCAGCGTTCTCCCAGCAATCACTCAGGATCGCCGGAGGAGCGGGGCCCATCGTGGGAGGCGTCCGACGACAGATCAGGACAGGAGACGCCGGTGAACAGCACGCTGCTCTGGTACACGACCCGCGGGGCAGGCGTGGTCAGCATGGTGCTGCTGCTCGCCCTGCGCCTGCGGCAGGGGCCACGGTGACCCACGGGGACAGCGGTGACCGGGGGTCCTGAGGCCGGATCCCTACGGCGCCGTCCGGGACGGCAGCCGCTCCTCGGCACGCCCCGCGAGCTCCACCGCTCCGAGGCTGCGGAGGAAGTCGGCGAAGTCCTGCCGGCCGACCCGCAGGTGGTTGCCCGGCGTGTGCCAGGCCGCCAGATGGCCCCGGGCCACCGCCCGGCGCAGCGCGGAGCGCGACAGCCCGCAGAGGGCCGCCGCCTCCCCGATGGTGAGGAAGTCGTGTCCACCCGTCATTGGGCTCCCTCCCTTGATTCGCTACGTATGGACCGAACGCAGCGACTCACACGTTGAGGCCAGGTGCACCCACAATCAAGCATCGCGTGACGTACCAATTGTGGGTCACAGACAGAGTTGTAGCACTTGGGGTCGGGACCTGTACCGTCCGCGATGCCATGGGCGACTCCCTGCTGTCACACGGCGGTCGCCGGCAGCCCGCCACTGGTATGCTGACTCGCAGGCGCGAACGCTCGTTCGTACCGCCACGTGAGGAGGAGCGGCGATGGCGCCGGCACGGGTCTCGCTCTACGAGGACCCCCGGGGCGAGCTGATCCTCCACCGCTCCGGCAGCCCCTATGTCTACGTGGTGGCCGACGCCGGCGAGGGCCGCTTTGCCGACCACGCCGGCGAGCTCGCGGCGGGTGAGCCCGACCGCTGGGACGGAGACGTACTGGTGGTGTCGGCGCTCTCCGCCGACCGCTGGTCGGACATGACCGGCCAGTTGGTGGCCTGGTGGGAGGACGGGTGGGTGACCGGCTTCGTGCAGAGCGGCGACGACCTGCTGCTCGCCAGCGACCGGGCGCGGCTGTACGTGGGCCCACCCGGGCACCGGGTCCGGTAGCCATACCGAGGGCGCCGCGCCGGCAGTGCCGGGCGCCTGGGCTCAGCGCCGCAGCAGTGGCCGGGGATGGGCGGGCACGCCGCGCAGGTCCTCGGTGGTCACCCATGCCAGCGGCGCGATCACGGTGAAGATGGCCAGCGCGACCACCGGGGTGATAAGCCAGCCGGCCACCACAGCGACGAGGTACAGGGTGACGGCGACCCCGTAGCGCAGCGTCTCGTATCCGAAGTAGGCGGAGTTCACCTCCTCCGCGACCAGGTGGTCGTGACGCTGCAGGTGCCAGAAGAACCCGATCCAGCTCAGGCACATCGCCGAGCTGACCAGCGCGTAGAAGGTGATCGCCGTGCGAGCGTCGGCGAGGTTGCCGGCGTGCACCGTCGAGGCCAGCACCACCGTCGGGAAGGGGAGCACCGCGGTGGTGAAGAGGATGGCCAGGTTGGCGGCGTGGAGACCCCGGTCGACGAAGCGGACGCAGGTGAAGGCCTGGTGGTGGTTGAACCAGATCACCCCGATGAAGGTGAACGAGGTGACGTAGGCGACATAGGCGGGCCAGAGCCCGACCAGCCCGTCGAGCAGGCCGCCCGCGGGAGTGTGCGGCGGCACCAGGCCGAGGACCAGCAGGGTGATGGCGATGGCGAACACGCCGTCGCTGAAGGCCTCGGTGCGCTGCGTGTCGGACAGGTGCACGGCGCGGGCCCGCCGCTCCTCATCGGCGGAGGTGCGCCTTCGAATGCCGAGCCGGGCGACGTTCACCCCCCGGGTCCGGGGAATGCGGCAGGCTCCAGGGGCCGGTGGCGGGAGGCGTCGAGGACGACGTGGCGCACCGGGCCGTGGGGCGGCCAGTGCACCCTGACCTCGCGGGTCTCGTCCTCATACTCGTCGGCGGTGGTCTCGTGCCACGCCTCGGCGACGAACGCCGTCACCCGGCGGGGCGGCGTCAGGCGACGCCAGGTCATGTCGGGGTCACGGCACGACCTCGATCCTGTTCTCGACCTTTCGGACGCCGGGCGTCGCCCAGGCCGCGCGGGCCGCCGCCTCCGCCTCGTAGCGCGAGTGCGCGTGCCCCTTCAGCACCACCGTACCGTCGTGGGTCTCGACCTCGATGTGGCGGGCGTCGAGCGCGGCCTGGCGGCTGAGGGCGGCGAGGATCTTCGCCTTCACCTCGGTGGGCGAGACCCTCGGCTTCAGGGTGATCAGGTTGTTGATCCCCTTGACCCCCA
>JAXDLS010000019.1:0-6418 GCA_034666485.1 Chloroflexota bacterium | reverse complement strand
GGACGTAGATCGTGGCCCCGCCGCCCGACGCCGCTCCCGCCCCAGCGGACGAGGTCAGCACGGCGGCGCCCAGCGAGCTCGCGATCAGCGCCATGACGGCGAACGCCGTCCTCATCCTCGGCAGCGTGTTCATGCACATCCCTTCCATGGGGCCGCCGCCGGGCAGAAATGCGGCAGCCATCCTCCTCGAAGCACAACGCGCCGGTGGCCCCGATCTTGCGCGGCCGGGGGACGCCCGGCCGCCGGCTCAGCCCGCCGCCTTCCTCGGGGAGGGCGCGTGGGCGCCGAGCAACCCCACGGCCGGCGGCGCCTCGCCGTGGAGGCGGGCGTAGCGGCGCCGCAGCGTGGCCTCGCGCTCGGAGGGGGCCATGCGCAGCAGCCGGATCACCTCGGCGGTCGCCACCCTGGCCAGCTCGGGCACCGCCTCGACCGCCGCCGACCACTCCAGGATCAGCTCCTCGGCCATCCCCTGCACCCGCGCCGGCAGCCCGTCGAGGAGCTGGTCACGCAGGCTGTCGATGCTGGAGCGGAGCTCGTGGACCGGTGGCGCGGCCACCTCGCCCGGGGGGGGATCGCCGTCCCTCACCCGGCCCGCCCCCGCTCCAGGCGGGCCTGGTCCGCGGCCTCGACGTGCTCGTCGACGAGCCGCACCGTCGCCTGCCCGAGTGCCGGCAGACGCCCCCGTTCCGCGAGCAGGAGCCGCTGCGCTCCCTCCGTGTCCACGGGTCCAAGCCTAGCGACTTGTGCACACCTTCCGTGGCGGCGGCGAGGGCGCCGGACTCACTCCTCTGGGGTCAGCCAGAGCACCGCCAGCGGGGGCAGGGTCATCGCCGCCGAGTGGGGCTGGCCGTTCCACTCCGTGCCGCCGGCGAGCACGCTCCCGAGGTTGCCGACGCCGCTGCCACCGTAGGTCTCGGCATCGGTGTTCAGCACCTCGCGCCAGCGCCCCGGCAGGGGAAGGCCCACCCGGAAGTTCTCGTGGACCACCGGCGACAGGTTGGCCACGCAGACCAGCCCGGGCCGGCCTCTGCCGTCGACCCGGAAGAACGACAGCACGTTCTGGTCGGAGTTGCCGGCATCGATCCAGCGGAAGCCCTCGGGGGAGTCGTCGCGCTGCCAGAGGGCGGGCTCGGCCAAATAGGCCTGGTTCAGGTCACGGACCAGGTGCTGCGTCCCGGCGTGGTCGGGCTGCTCGAGCAGGTGCCAGTCGAGCGAGTGGTCGTGCCGCCACTCCCGCTCCTGGCCGAACTCCGAGCCCATGAAGAGCAGCTGCTTGCCGGGGTGGGCCCACATCCAGGCGAGCAGGGCGCGCAGGTTGGCGAACTTCTGCCAGCGGTCGCCGGGCATCTTGCCGATCAGCGAGCCCTTCCCGTGGACCACCTCGTCGTGGCTGATGGGGAGCACGAAGCGCTCGCTGAAGGCGTACCAGAGCCCGAAGGTGAGCTGGGGATGGCGGTAGCGGCGGTACACGGGGTCCTGGGACCAGTAGTCCAGGGTGTCGTGCATCCAGCCCATGTTCCACTTGAAGGAGAAGCCCAGCCCGCCGGTGGAGGTGGGGCGGCTCACCCCCGGCCAGGCGGTCGACTCCTCGGCCACCATCGCCACGCCGGGGTGCTGCTCGCGGACCGTCGAGTTCACCTCGCGGAGGAACTCGATGGCCTCGAGGTTCTCGCGGCCGCCGTAGGGGTTGGGGATCCACTGCCCCGCCTCCCGCGAGTAGTCGAGGTAGAGCATCGAGGCGACCGCGTCCACGCGCAGCCCGTCGATGTGGAACTCCTCGATCCAGTAGTGGGCGTTGGCCACCAGGAAGTTGCGCACCTCGTTGCGCCCGAAGTTGAAGACCAGGGTGCCCCAGTCGGGGTGCTCGCCGCGGCGGGGGTCGACGTGCTCGTAGAGGGCGGTGCCGTCGAAGCGGGCCAGCGCCCACTCGTCCTTGGGGAAGTGGGCGGGCACCCAGTCGAGGATGACGCCGATGCCGCGCTGGTGGAGCCCGTCGACCATGGCGCGCAGGTCGTCGGGCGAGCCGAAGCGAGAGGTGGGAGCGTAGTAGCCGCTCACCTGGTAGCCCCAGGAGCCGCCGAAGGGGTGCTCGGCGAGGGGCAGGAACTCGACGTGGGTGAAGCCCATCGCCCGGCAGTAGTCGCCCAGCTCCTCGGCGGCCTCCCGGTAGGTGAGCGTCTGCTCGCCGTGCTCGCCGCGGCGGCGCCACGAGGCGAGGTGCACCTCGTACACCGACATCGGCCGTTCCGCCAGGTCGGTGGCCGCCCGGGCGGCGATCCACTCGTCGTCGGCCCAGTGGTGGTGGCTGACGTCGACCACGCTCGCGGTCGCCGGCGGGGTCTCGGCGGCCCGTGCCAGCGGGTCGGCCTTGAGCACCCGGTGGCCGCCGGCCGCGGTGATCGAGAACTTGTAGTGGCAGCCGGCGCCCACCCCGGGGAGGAACAGCTCCCACACCCCGGAGGAGCCGAGCGAGCGCAGCATGTGGAGCCGGTCGTCCCAGTAGCCGGCGTCGCTGACCAGCCGGACGCTGCGGGCGTTCGGGGCCCACACCGCGAAGGCGGTGCCGCTGACCCCCTGGTGCTCGATCACCCGGGCGCCGAGCCGCCGCCAGAGCTCGCGGTGCTGGCCCTCGCCGATGAGGTGGAGGTCGAGGTCGCCCAGGGTGGGGAGGAAGCGGTAGGGATCGTCGATCACCCAGCTCCTCTCCGCCTCGTCGAAGCGCAGGCGGTACTCGGTCAGCTCGGGGGTGGGCACCCGCCCCTGGAAGAGCCCGCCGTCGGCGCGGTCGAGCGGGGTCTCGCCACCCGTCCAGATCACCGTGCAGCGCTCGGCGGTGGGGTGGAGGGCCCGCACCACGGACTCGGTGCCGAGGGGATGGGCGCCGAGGACGCGATGCGGCTCGTGGTGCTCACCGGCGAGCAGCCGAACGGCGTCGTCGCCGATGTCCGGCAGGGCCGGGCTGGCGGTGCCGTCGACGGGTCCGCGGCGGGCAGGGCTCATGGACGGCCTCCCTCGAGCAGGAATCGGAGGGGCATGCTGACCCAGTCGGGCCGGTGGCCGAGCTCGTAGCCGACCTCGTACACCGCCTTGCGCAGCTCCCAGGCGCGCCGCAGTGCAAGCGTGTCCCCGGCGCCGCGGGGGAGCAGCGGATGGTCGCCGACCCGGGCGAGGTAGGCGCCCCAGAAGAGCCGGCGGTTGGCGTCGGCCCAGGCGGCGCCCTGCCGCCGCAGCGTCTCGACCTGCTCGCCGTCGGGGTCGCTTCGCTCGGCGAGCGCGGCCGCGGCGACGTAGTCGAGCGAGCGCAGCATGCCGGCGACGTCGCGGAGCGGCGAGGACAGCGCGCGCCGTTCCGCGACCTCGAGGGCGGGCTCTCCCTCGAAGTCGAGCACCGTCCACCCGGTGTCGGTGCGCAGCGCCTGGCCGAGGTGGTAGTCGCCGTGCACGCGGATGGCGAGGCCGCCCTCCTCGAGGCTGCGCAGCGCGTCGAAGCCCTGCACCACCACATCGCGGTGCTCGCGCAGCGGGGCGAGGGCGGGATCGGCGCCGGTGAGCAGCTGGTCGAGCTCGCCGGTCATGGCGTCCGCCCAGCCGCTGAGCATCGCGTGCGTCACCGGCTCGGCGCGCATCGACTCCGGGACGCGGTCGGAGGCCAGCGCCAGGTGCAGCTCCGCGGTCACCTCTCCCAGCCTCGCGGACTCGGGGAGGAAGGTGGCCCCCTGCTCCTCGACCAGGCGCAGCGCCGCCTCCTCGTCGCCGGAGCCCCGCTCCTCGGCCTCGGCGTAGAGGTCGCGCAGCGATCCGAGCGCGAGCGCCCAGCCCTCGGTGCCGTTGTGGAGGTAGGGCTGGACCAGGGCGAGCAGCAGCGCCTCGCCGCCGGGGCGCTGGTACTCGACCACCCCCAGCGGCGCCGGCACGGCGGTGAAGCCGGCGGCGGTCAGCGCCTCGGTCATCTCCAGCTCGGGGGAGCGGGCGTCGCCCACGACCCGGAACCACTTCAGCAGCTCGGTGTCGCCGCGCACCAGCGAGGTGTTGCTCTGCTCGCGCCCCAGCGGCCGGATCGAGGCGGGGTCGACCCCGGAGGCGATGCTCTCCCCGCGGCAGCGCAGCTCGCCGCCGTCGGTGCGGACGCTGGCGCCGGCGGCGATCAGCTCCCAGAGCACCGCGCTCGACTCCGGGTCGCCGAGGGCGTCGACCACGGTCATGGTCCCACCCTCGCCACCGGTCTCGGTGATCACCTTCTCGGGATCGAAGAAGGCGGCCGCGGGACCCGGGCGGATCCCCAGCGGCAGGCTGTAGCGCTCCCGCCCGCCGTCCTCGTAGATCACGGTGGCGAGCACCAGCAGCACCGCGGGGCGGCCCTCGCGGAGCCTTCCCACGTCCTCGATCTCGAAGCCCGAGACCGGGCGGCCCCGGCTGCCGTACCAGCGCTGCCGCTGCAGGTAGGCGAGCAGCGCGGTCGCCGCCTCCTCGAGGCCGTGGCGGGCGAGCAGGGTGGCCGGGCTCACGCCGGTGCCTCCAGCGAGAACCAGTAGAAGCCGTGCGGGGCCATGGTGAGCAGGTAGGGCAGCTCGCCGATGCGCGGGAACGGGATGCGCCCCACCAGCTCGAGCGGGGTCATGCCCGCGTAGGCGCGCAGGTCGAGCTCGACCGGCTGGGCGAATCTCGAGAGGTTGTTGACGCAGAGCACGCGCCGGTCGTCGAGCACGCGCATGAAGGCGAACACCGACGGGTTGCTCGCCTCCAGCACCTCGAAGGCGCCCTCGCCGAAGACCGGGTTGCGGCTGCGCACCGCCATGAAGCGGCGCAGCCAGTGGAGCAGCGAGGACTCGTTGCGCTCCTGCGCCTCCACGTTCACCGCCTGGTAGCTGTACACCGGGTCCATCAGCGGCGGCAGGTAGAGGCGGGCGAAGTCGGCTCGGCTGAACCCGGCGTTGCGGTCGGCGCTCCACTGCATCGGGGTGCGCACCCCGTCGCGGTCGCCGAGGTAGATGTTGTCGCCCATGCCCAGCTCGTCGCCGTAGTACAGGATGGGCGCACCGGGGAGCGAGAGCAGCAGCCCGTAGAAGAGCTCCATCTGCCGCCGGCCGTTGTTGAGCAGCGGCGCGAGCCGGCGGCGGATGCCGAGGTTGAGCTTCATCCGTGGGTCGCGCGCGTACTCCGCGTACATGTAGTCGCGCTCGTCCTCGGTGACCATCTCCAGGGTCAGCTCGTCGTGGTTGCGCAGGAAGATGCCCCACTGCGCACCGCTGGGGATCGGCGGGGTGCGCTCGAGGATCTCGGTGATCGGATAGCGCTGCTCGCGCCGGAGCCCCATGAACATCCGCGGCATCAGGGGGAAGTGGAAGCACATGTGGCACTCCGGCGCCTCCTCGGTGCCGAAGTAGTCGACCACGTCCTCGGGCCACTGGTTGGCCTCGGCGAGCAGCACCCGGTCACCGCCGTACTCCCGGTCGACGGTGGCGCGCAGCTCCGCCAGGAAGGCGTGGGTCTCGGGGAGGTTCTCGCAGTTGGTTCCCTCGCGGGCGTAGAGGTAGGGCACGGCGTCGAGGCGGAAGCCGTCCAGCCCGAGGTCGAGCCAGAAGCGCACCACGTTGACCATCGCGGTGCGGACCTCGGGGTTGTCGTAGTTGAGGTCCGGCTGATGGCTGAAGAAGCGGTGCCAGTAGTAGGCGCCGGCGGTGTCGTCCCAGGTCCAGTTGGAGCTCTCGGTGTCGACGAAGATGATGCGCGCGTCCTGGTAGCGCTGCTTGGTCTCCGACCACATGTACCAGTCCCGCTTGGGGTTGTCCGGGGACGACCGCGACTCCTGGAACCACTGGTGCTGGTCGCTGGTGTGGTTCATAACCATGTCCATGATCACGCGCATGCCTCGATCGTGAGCCTTCTCCACGAGCTCGCGGACGTCGTCGACGGTACCGTACTCAGGCTGAACCTCGGAGTAGTTTGAGATGTCGTACCCGCCATCGCGCATCGGGCTCGCGTTGACCGGCAGCAGCCAGATGCAGTCGACCCCCATCCACTGGAGGTAGTCGAGCTTGCTGATCAGCCCCGGCAGGTCGCCGACGCCGTCGTTGTTGGCATCGGCGAAGCCGCGCACCAGCAGCTCGTAGAACACGGCCCGCTTGTACCAGTCCCTGTCTTCTCGGTTGATGCTCACGGTCGCCGCTCTGCGGGCCGTGTTTTAACCGGGGGGGATGCTGAGTCGGGGGAGCGCCTCGGCGGGTGCCCGGTGTTCTCTGGGGCGGTTTGTACCGGGGGGGAGTTCCTCCCCCCCGCTCGGCCCAAAGACATCGCAGGGCCGTCAGCGTGCGGAGAGAGAAGTCCGTTGGGCGATGCCGTGGGCCACCCCCCCTCCGCCGGCACTCGCCGGCGGCGCTCCCTTCGGTCGCGCTTGCGTCCTCGGGCCGCCGAAGCCGCT
>JAXDLS010000018.1:0-5800 GCA_034666485.1 Chloroflexota bacterium | reverse complement strand
TGCAGGTAGGTCTGGTCCGGCAGGAGCGTGGCCGCGTGCTCCTCGGCCCGGTCGACCGCGTCCGAGGCGAATCCGACGGCTTCCTCGACCAACTCGGTCAGCTGGCGGCGCAGGTGCAGGCGCAGCGCCACCCGCGCCGCCTCCCGCCGCGGCCGGCCGGCGTGGAGCCAGCCGGCGTCGTCGCCGATGCGCTCGACGAAGTGGCGCTCGCGGCTGTTGTAGGGGTCGCCGTGGATCGCCTCGTAGGGGAAGTCGGCCGCCGCCACGCCGTGGGTCTCGACGAGCAGGGCGAGCAGCCGCCGCGCGGCCGCCTCGGGGACGATGCCGCGGGCGCGGAGGTCGAGGACGTGGGCGATGTCGGCGAGGGTGAGGCCCTCGTGGAGCAGCGGCGCGTCGGCGATCTCGAGGGCGAAGCCGGCCTCGACCAGGGAGGCGGCGGGGGCCTCGTCGGAGGGCCCCTGGCCGCCCCGGCTCATCTGTCTGGGCGCTGCCGCGCCCGGTGGGGGGACTCCCCCAGGCCATCATCCGCGGATGACGGGGATGCGGATGACAGCCTTCCCCCTGGGTCTCGTCCCGCCGAGGCGCGGGCCAGCGCCACCGCGGTGCCGCCGGTGTGCCAGAAGAGCACCGGTCCCCCGGTCCCGGCGGCGAGCAGCGCGGGGAGGAGGCCGAGCGCCTTCGCGGTGAACACGGGGTCGAGCACCAGCCCCTCGTGGGCGGCGGCGAGCGCGGCGGCGCGCTCGCCCTCGGGGGAGGCGAGGCCGTACCCGGGTCCGCGAGCATCGGGGACCGCCACCGCGGCGGCCGGGGGCGGAGCGGCGCCGAGCAGCCCGGCGCCGGCGCCGGCGAGCTCGAGCACCCGCGCCGAGGTCTCCTCCACCGGGCGGCTCACCGCCGCGCCGGCCACCCGCAGCCGCCTCCCCGCCGCCGCCAGGCCGGCGAGCAGTCCGGCGTGGGTCACCCCCGAGCCGGTCGCCACCAGCATCAGCCCCGGCTCCACGCCGGCGGCGTCGAGCTGGTCCAGCGCCTCGGTGGCGGCGGCGGCGTAGCCCAGCACGCCCACGTCGCGGGCACCCCCGCGGGGGATCGTGTAGGGACGGTGGCCGGCGGCGCGCAGCGCCGTGGCGGCGGCCTCCAGCCCGGCCTCGACGGACTCGCGACGGGAGTCGCCGGTGAAGCGCACCCGGGCGCCGAAGCCGCGGGCGAGGACCAGGTTGGGGTGGGGGAGCGCCGCCTCGGCGCCATACAGCACCAGGGTGCAGCCCATCCCTGCGACCGCGGCCGCTGCGGCGGCTCCCTGGCACCAGCTGGAGGCGGGGCCACCGCCGGTGAGGAGGACGTCGCAGCCGGCGGCCAGGGCGTCGCCCACCAGGAACTCGAGCGGGCGGGTCTTGTTGCCGGCGAGCGCGAAGCCGCAGAGGTCGTCGCGCTTGCACCACAGGGGGGGGGCCCCGAGCGCCCGCTCCAGCCGCTCGAGGCGCACCAGCGGGGTGGGCAGCACCGCCAGGCGCAGCCGGGCGGCGGCGGTCAGCGCCATGGGTCCGGCTCGGCGGCGAGGGCGGCCCGTCCCCGCCGCACCGCGGCGTCGACGATGGCCCCGGCGCAGCCGGCGGAGGGCGCGACCCCCATCCCGCCGCCGAGGTCGAGGTGGTCGCGCAGCGCCTCCTCGAGGCTCTGGCCGCGCTCCTGCCCGGCGCGCAGCGCCTCCTGCAGCAGGCCCTGGGCGCGGTGCTTGCCGAGGCGGGGGGCGAGCTCGGCGAGCACCGCCTCGGAGGCCGCGTACCCGCCCTGGGCCTCGAGGTTGCGGCGCATCCGCTCGCCGTCGACCTCGAGGCCCTCGAGCAGCCGTCGGGCCAGCGCCAGGGCGGCGCCGGTGAGCAGGCAGGCCTCGGGGAGGGCGATCCACTCCGCCTTCCAGGCGCGGCCGTCGCGCTCGTGCTCGCCGACCATCCCCTCGAGCAGCGTCGCCGCCTGCTGGCGCACCAGCCGGGCGAGGGTGACCAGGTGCTCGGAGGCCTCCGGATTGCGCTTGTGGGGCATGGTGATGCTGCCCACCGCCGCCGCCCCCGCGGGCTCTCGCAGCTCGCCGATCTCCGGGCGCTGCAGCTGGTACACCTCGGTGCCGATCCGCGCCAGGGTGGCGGCGACCATGGCCAGCAGGTGCCCGAACTCGGCGATCCGGTCGCGGGCGGTGAGCCAGGGCACCACCGGGTCGCGCAGCCCCAGGCGCGCGCAGAAGCGCGCGCGCAGCTCGAGGCCGCGGTCGCCGAAGAAGGCGAGGGTGCCCACCGCGCCGCCGAGCTGACCGGCGAGCCAGCGCGGGGCCCCCTCGGCGAGCCGCTCGCGGTGGCGCCGCACCTCGTCGGCCCAGGAGGCCGCCTTGAGACCGAAGCTGACCGGCGAGCCCGGCTGGCCGTGGGTGCGCCCCGGCATCAGGGTGTCGCGGTGGCGCTCGGCGAGGTCGAGGAGCAGCACCTCGACGGCGCCGAGGTCGCGCCAGACCACCTGGCCGGTGCGGCGGATGGCCAGCGCCGTCCAGGTGTCGGTGAGGTCCTGGACGGTGGCCCCGTAGTAGACGTGCTCGGCCGCCTCGGGGGGCAGCAGCCGCTGCAGCGCGGCGATGAGGCCGAGGGTGGAGTGGCAGGTGCGCCGGGTCACCTCGGCGGCGAGGTCGAGGTCGAGGCGGTCGACGGCGGCGGCCGCGGCGATCGCCTCCGCCGAGGCGGCGGGGATGATGCCCAGGTCGGCCTGGGCGGCGGCGAGGACGGCGAGGATGTCCAGCCAGGACTGGAGCCGCGCCTCCTCGTCGAAGACGGCACGCAGTTCGTCGGTGCCCCAGAGGTGGGCGTAGAGACGCGAGTCGCTCAGGCGGGCGCCCACGCCGGCTCCGCGATCCGGGCGACCTCGCGCAGGCCGTCGCGGACCAGCTCGAGCGACGCTCCCCAGGGCACCGTGACCCGCCCCGGTGCGACCTCCAGGTGCTCCTCGAGCAGGCAGCACTTGGTGAGCGCCGGCGACGGCGCCGCCAGCCGCCGGGGGCAGATGTCGCGGTGGTCGGCGTCGGTCCCGTAGAACCAGCGGTGGATCTCGCGGGAGCGCTCGCAGCCCAGCAGCAGCCAGTCGCGGCGCGCGGGGTGCTGGTCGAGGAAGGCCACCTCCCTCCCCTCGAGCACGATCCCCGAGCCCCGGCAGGGCAGCAGCCGGTCGCGCCCGTCCGCGCCGTCCGCCCCCAGCTCGCGCAGGTCGACGAGGTGGGGGACCAGCTCGATGGGGGGCAGGTCGTCGGCCACCGCGAGCACCCGGCGGCACTGGTCGAGCAGCTTGGGCGGCTCCGGCGGCACCACCTCGACGACGGTGATGCGCAGCGGCCGGGGGTCGAGGATGAGGTTGAGGTGCTCGTAGCGCCCGTGCACCACCACGCAGCGCACCCCCGGCGCGTGGCGCACCGCGGCGGCGGCGAGCTGGCTGGGCACCGCGGTGTCGACCTCCCGCAGGTGGAGCAGCGCGCACTCGTGGGGGAGGGCGAGCACCTCGACGGCGGTGATCGGCGAGAACAGCGGCTCCTCGGTGGCCCGCTCCACCCGCACCACCGCGGTCTGCTCGCCGTGGCGGGCGATGATGTAGCGCGTCCGCCGGTAGGCATCGCGGCCGAGCAGCTGCTGCGGCAGCGACGCGGGGTCGAGGGGACGGTCGAGGTCGGCGACGGAGACGTCGCGGTACCGCCGGGGGACGAGGTTGCTCATGTCCCCGCGGCGGCGGCGACCTCGCCGTCGCCGCAGCTCAGCTCGATGGTGTCGGCGCGGAGCCCCAGCCGCAGCGCCTCGAGGCCGAGCGCCTCGGCGGGCACCACGTTGCCCAGGGAGGCGTCGGCTCCGAGCCGCCGGATGAACCACGCCTGCTGGTCCTTGCGGGGCGCCTCGAAGATCACCCGGTGGCGGGTGGCCCGCAGCAGCGCGTCGACCAGCTCGGTGCGCACCGTGCCGTCCGCCGAGTAGAGCCCGACGGTGCCGCTCTCCCTGCCCTCGGCCACCACCCAGGTGGCGCCGGCCTCGAGGTCGCCGGCGGCCTCCTCGGCCCAGGTGTAGGCGTGCACCGGGGCGTCGGGCTCCTTGGCCCCCACCTCGGCCAGCACCGTGAACCGGGCCGCGGCACGCTCGATGAGCTCCCGCTTGGCGCGCAGCGGCAGCCGCCGGGTTCCGTTGGAGACCTCGACGCAGGGAAACCCGGTCCCCGCCGCCCAGTCGAGCAGCCGGCCGGCGGCGCCCTGCACCCACGCCACCTCGAGCAGGGTGCCGCCGACGCACGCCTCGACCGCATGCTCCCGGAGAATGGCCACCCTGTCCGCCACCCGTGGGTCGAGGTAGGCCGTGCCCCAGCCGAGCTTCCAGACGTCGAGGTGCTCGGCGCACACGTCGAGGAGCGCCGACACCTCGGGGAGCGGCATCCCCCGGTCGAGCACGTGGGTAATCCCCGCCCGCCGGGGCTTCGAGCTGCGCGAGGGCAGCTCGAGGAAGTCGGGGCGCGGCATTTCTTCGATAGTAGATGCGCATATCGTTCCGTGCAACATGGGCCGGTGGTGAGCGAGCTCGATGCGGTGGTGCGCGCCGTCCGCGAGGGGCCGGGGCTGCGCGGCAAGGCCTCGCTGGCGCTGGTCACCGAGGTGCTGGGGCCGAGCGACTGGGTGGGTGGTCCCGGCGACGACGCCGCGGTCATCCAGGCCGGCGCCGTCCGGGTGGTGGCCGGCGGCGAGGCGCTCTGGCCGCCGTTCGTGGCCGCCGACCCGCGGGGCGCGGGCATCGCCGCGGTGGTCGCCAACGTCAACGACGTCTGCGCCATGGGAGCCCGGCCGCTGGCCATCCTCGACACCGTGATCGCCCCCGAGCCGGTGGCCCGCCTGGCCCTGGAGGGGATGCGCCACGCAGCCGCCCTCTACCGGGTGCCGGTGGTGGGCGGGCACCTCACCATCCGCGACGGTCCCCCGGCGATCTCCGCGTTCGGGATCGGCGAGCTGCGCGGTGGGGTGCTGAGCTCCCGCCACGTCGCCCCCGGCCAGGCGCTGCTGCTCGCCTGCTGCCTGGAGGGGACGATGCGCGCCGACTTCCCCTACTTCTCCTCCCTGGAGGCGCGTGGCGAGCGGCTCGCCGAGGACGTCCGGCTGCTCGCCGCGCTCGCCGAGGAGGGGCTCTGCGTCGCCGCCCGTGACGTCAGCATGGCCGGGGTGCTGGGCTCGCTGGCGATGCTCCTGGAGCCCACCGCCTCCGGCGCCTGCGTCGACCTCGACGCCCTGCCCCGCCCTCCCGAGGTGCCGCTGGCCGGCTGGGTGATGGCCTTCCCCGCCTACGGCTTCCTGCTCTGCGCCGATCCCGGCACGGTCGCCGAGTGCCGCGCCCGCTTCGCCGCCCGCGGGCTCGCCTGCGAGGTGATCGCGACCGTCGACGGCGGCGGCGAGCTGAGGGTGCGCGGGGGAGGGGAGGAGCGGCGGGTCCTCGACCTGCGCACCGAGCCGGTCACGGGGCTGCGGCTGCGGGACGGATGAGGCGGATCGGCACCGGCGAGCGCCGGGCCCGGCTGGCGCGGCGCCACCACCTCGCGCCCACCGCCCGGGCGTCCGGCCCGGTCGAGGTGGCGAACGGCCTCGTCGCCCTGCACGCCACCGACCCGGCGACGGTGTTCCTGGCCGCCGCCGCGCGGATGCGCATCCCCGACACCGGCGCCGTCGAGCGGGCGCTGTACGAGGACCGCGCCCTGGTGCGCATGCTCGGCATGCGCCGGACGATGTTCGTGGTGCCGCGCGACCTGG
>JAXDLS010000017.1:0-7814 GCA_034666485.1 Chloroflexota bacterium | reverse complement strand
GCGCTCGCCCTCCTCGACGAGGCGGCGGGGCCGTGGCCCGGGGTGGCCCGCCCCACCGTGACGAAGGTTGCGACCGACCCGTGGCGGGACGCGTGACGGCGCTGTGGTTCAATCGCCACGAGATGGGCAGCCGTCATCCCGGCCCGCTTCACCGGGCTCGTCACATCGCGCGTCTGCTCGGCGCACTCGCCGGCCTCGTCGTCGGCGTGCTCTACGCCGCCTACGTGATCCCGAACAGCGTCGGCGTCTTCCACCGGAACATCGGTCTCACCCTCGTCGCGCTGCTCGGCTCCGGCGCCGTGGGCCTGATCTCGGGGTTCGTCGCCGGTCCGCTGCTCACCGTCGAGCCCTTCCTCTGGCTGGAGCGCACCGTCGACACCGTGTCCGCGGGCGAGCTCGCCGGCGGCGTGGCCGGGCTGCTGGTGGCGCTGTCGGTCTCGGCGCTCATCGCCGTCATCCTCGGCGGCCTGCCCGGCGGCCTCGGCCTGGTGATCTCCGCCGGCGTCGCCGCCGTGCTCGTCCACGTGGGCGTGCGCACGGGAATGCGGCGCCGCGACGACCTCGTCGCCTGGCTCGGCCGGCGGCCCGACCCGGCGCCGGCCGCCGCCGCCGTCGACGCCCAACCGCCCCTCGCCGGGGCGCCGGCGCTGGTCGACACCAGCGTGCTCATCGACGGTCGCATCACCGACCTGGCCCGGGCCGGTTTCCTCCCCGCCCACCTGCTCGTGCCCGGCTTCGTGCTCGAGGAGCTGCAGCGCATCGCCGACGCCGGCGACCCCGTGCGCCGCGCCAAGGGGAAGCGCGGGCTGCGCGTCGTCGAGGGCCTGCGCGCCTCGACCGACGTGCGCTGCGAGGTGGTCGACCGCGACTTCCCCGGCACCCCCGAGGTCGACGCCCGGCTGGTCCGGCTGGCCAGGCACCTCGGCGCCTCGGTGATGACCACCGACCACAACCTCACCAGCGTGGCCCGCATCGAGGGCGTCCGGGTGCTCAACCTCAACGACCTCGCCCTGGCGATGCGGCCCATCCTCGCCGCCGGCGAGATCATGGAGGTGACCATCGTCAAGGAGGGCCGCGAGCTCCACCAGGGGGTGGGCTACCTCGACGACGGCACCATGGTGGTGGTGGAGGGCGGCCGCGACCACCTCGAGCGCTCGGTGCGGGCGACCGTCACCAGCGTGCTCCAGACGCCGTCGGGGCGGATGATCTTCGCCACCGTGGCCGGCGCGGCGGCGGTCGACCCGCCCCGGCGCCCGCCCCGCGCCCGCGGCCCCCATGTCGCCGAGCACTGAGCGCTGAGCGTCGCCGCCATCCTCCCCGCCGGCGGACGGGGGACACGCATGGGGCGCGACAAGATCTGGCTCGACGCCGGCGGCATCCCCCTGCTGGGACGCACCCTCGCCGCCGTCGCCGCCCCCGGCCTCTTCGACAGCGTGACCGTGGTGGTGCCCGCGGAGGCCTGGGAGAGGGTGCGCGCGCTCGCCGCCGCCGTGGGCATCGACGACCTGCGCCTCGTCGAGGGCGGCGGGCGGCGGCAGGACTCGGTGCGCGCCGGGCTGGATGTCGCCGGCGACGCGCCGCTGGTCTGCGTGCACGACGCGGTGCGCCCGCTCTGCCCGCGGGCGCTCTTCTTCGCGGTCGTCGAGGCGGCGCGGCGTCACGGGGCGGCCACCGCGGCGATCCCGGTGGTCGACTCGGTGAAGCGGGTGCGCCGCGACGGCGAGCTCGCGGTGGTGGCGGCGACCCTCGACCGCTCCGAGCTGGTGGCGGTGCAGACACCGCAGGCGTTCGATGCCGCCCTGCTCCGGCGCGCCCACGCGGTGGCGCTCCGCGAGGGGGTGGTCGCCGACGACGACTGCGCGCTGGTCGAGCATCTCGGGATGGTGGTGGCGGTGGTCGAGGGCGACCCGCGCAACCTCAAGGTCACCCGGCCCGCCGACCTCGCCGTGCTCCGCGCCGCCCTCGCCGGGGAGGACGGCTGAGGTGCGCATCGGCCACGGGATCGACGCCCACCGTCTCGTGCCCGGGCGGCCGCTGATGCTCGGCGGCGTCGAGGTGCCGCACGATGCGGGACTCGAGGGTCACTCCGACGGCGACGCGGTCAGCCACGCGCTGTGCGACGCCGTGCTCGGTGCCGCCGGCCTCGGCGACCTCGGCCGCCACTTCCCCTCCGCCGACGAGCGCTGGCGGGGCGCCGCGGGTGTCGACCTGCTCCGTCACGCCGCCGCGCTGGCGCGCGACGCCGGGTTCGCGGTGAGCTCGGCGCAGGTCGTCGCCATCGCCCAGGCGCCGCGGCTGTCCCCGCACACCGCGGCGATGGCCGCGGCGCTGGCCGGCGCCCTGGGGGTCGAGCCCTCCCGGGTGGCGGTGGCGGCCACCAGCACCGACGGCATGGGGTTCACCGGGCGCGGCGAGGGCATCGCCGCGAGCGCGGTGGTGCTGCTCACACGGATAAGCTGACCCGCCGTGCTCCGCCTCCACGACACCATGACCCGCCGCTCGCAGCCGGTCGAGCCCCTCGAGGAGGGCCACGTCCGCCTCTACACCTGCGGACCGACCGTCTACGCCCGGGCCCACATCGGCAACTTCCGCGCCTACCTCTTCGAGGACGTCCTCCGGCGGGTGCTCGAGCAGCGCTTCCCCCGGGTCACCCACGTGATGAACCTCACCGACGTCGAGGACAAGATCATCCGCAACGCCGTCGCCCACGGCAGCTCCCTCGACGAGGAGACGGAGCCCTGGATCCGGGCCTTCTACGAGGACCTCGACGCCCTGGGCATCCGCCGCGCCCACCACTACCCCCGGGCCACCGAGTACGTGGAGCAGATGGTGGAGCTGATCGAGCGTCTCGACGAGCGCGGCGCCACCTATCGCGGCGACGGGGGCATCTACTTCTCGATCGCCGCCTTCCCGAGCTACGGGCGGCTCAGCGGGCTCCGCGCCGAGGGGCTGGTGGCGGGCGCCAGCGGCCGCGTCGACGCCGACGAGTACGGCAAGGAGGACGCGCGCGACTTCGCCCTCTGGAAGAACGTCGGCCCCGGCGAGATCGGCTGGGAGACGCGGCTGGGACGGGGCCGCCCGGGCTGGCACATCGAGTGCTCGGCGATGAGCATGGCGCTGCTCGGCGAGAGCTTCGACATCCAC
Source organism: Chloroflexota bacterium (assembly GCA_034666485.1). Taxonomy (GTDB): domain Bacteria; phylum Chloroflexota; class Dormibacteria; order Aeolococcales; family Aeolococcaceae; genus CF-96. Next base: position 4,670 of record JAXDLS010000017.1, on the reverse strand, counting down.
TGTGGCGGCGTCGACAACATCTTCCCCCACCACGAGAACGAGATCGCCCAGTCGGAGGCGGCGACCGGCGTGCCCTTCGTGCGGCTGTGGTGCCACAACGAGCACCTCCGCGTCGAGGGCGAGAAGATGGCCAAGTCGCTGGGCAACTTCCACACCCTGCGCGACCTCGTCGACCAGGGGGCGCGGCCGTCGGCGGTGCGCTACCTGCTCGGCGCCACCGTCCACTACCGCAAGCAGCTGAACTACACCGCCGGCGCGCTGCACATGAGCAACGAGGCGGTGGAGCGCTTCGCCACCTTCCGCGACCGGCTGGTCGCGCTGGCGCCGCGCAGGGGCGCGGGCGGCCCGGCGGTGCTCCTCGCCGAGCGCACCGTCCGCGAGTTCGACGCGGCGCTCGACGACGACCTCAACCTCCCCGAGGGGATGGGGGTGGTCTTCGCCGCGCTCCGCGACGCCAACGCGATGCTCGACGCCGGGGGCGTCGACGCCGCCGGCCGGACGGCGCTGCTCGCCCTGGTCGAGCGGGTCGACGACATCCTCGGGGTGCTCCCGCTGGTCGACCGCGAGCGTGAGGCGGCGCTCACCCCGGAGGTGCGCGGGCTGCTGGAGGATCGCGCCCAGGCCCGGGGGGAGCGCGACTGGACGCGGTCCGACGGGCTCCGCGACCAGCTCGCCGCGCTCGGCATCGGGGTGGAGGACACCCCCCAGGGACAGCGCTGGCGGCGGCTCTGAGCGCGGGGACGCAGGGACCGGCGGTGGAGATCCTCTACGGCAAGAACCCGGTGCTCGAGGCGCTCCGCGCCGGGCGGCCGGCCCGCAAGCTGGTGCTCGCCGCCGGAGTGCGCGACGAGCCGCGGCTGCGCGAGATCCTCGCGAGCGCCGCCGAGCGCGGCATCCCCGTCGAGGAGACCTCGCGCCGCCGCCTCGACGACATCGCCCACACCGAGCACCACCAGGGCATCGCCGGCTACTTCCACGCGCGGGCGCCGCTGAGCCTCGACGAGATGCTCGCACGGGTGCGGCCGCCCGGCCTGCTGCTGGTGCTGGACGGCATCCAGGACCCCCAGAACCTCGGCGCCCTGGCCCGCTCCTGCGACGCCGCCGGGGCCGGCGGCATGGTGCTGGTGCGCGACCGGGCGGCCGGGATCACCCCCGCCGCGGCCAAGGCGTCGGCGGGGGCGGTGGAGCATCTCGACATCGCGGTGGTGACCAACCTCGCCGCGGCGCTGACCCGGCTGCGCGAGGCCGGCTACTGGTGCGTCGGCCTCGACGCCGCGGCCGGCATGCGCTACGACCGCTTCGACTACACCTCGCCGGTGGCGCTGGTGGTCGGCGCCGAGGGGGAGGGGCTGCGGCCGCTCACCCGCAGGCGCTGCGACGCGCTCGTCTCCCTGCCGATGCTCGGGCGGGTGGCATCGCTGAACGCCGCCGCCGCCGGTGCCGTCCTGCTCTACGAGGCCGCACGCCAGCGCGACTTCCGGGCAGGATGAGCGCCGATGCGCCTGCTCATCGTCGACGGCTACAACGTCATCCACGCCTGGCCCGACCTCAAGTCGGCGCTCCTCCGCTCCGGGCTCGAGGAGTCGCGGCGGCTGCTGGTGGTCGCCCTGGCCGAGTACGGAGCGGTGCGCGGGGTGCGCGTGACCGTGGTCTTCGACGGCCCGCGGTCGGCGATCGTCAGCCCCGCCGAGGTGATCGACGGGGTGACCGTCCGCTTCGGCGGCGCCTCGGGAAGCGCCGACCACGTGATCGAGCGGCTCGCCTACAAGGCCTCGCAGGCGGGCCGCGCCGGCGACGTGATGGTGGCCACCTCCGACCGCCTGCAGCGTGACATGGTGCGCGCCATGGGGCTGGCGACGATGGACGCCCGGAGCCTGGAGACCGAGGTGAGGGGCGCGCTCGGCGAGCTCGGCCGCGACGCCGCCCGGGGGCGCGAGCAGGCCACCTTCGCCCGCCGCCTCGAGGACCGGCTCGACCCCTCGGTGCGTGCCCGCCTCGAGCGGATGCGCCGCGGGCTGCCCCCCGATCCCCCGGCCGCGGAGGTGTCGCCGCCCCCGGAGCGGATGGACGAGTAGACGGTCGGCGGTCAGACCACCACGGTGGTGGTGGTCTGCGCCTGCGAGCCGCCGGAGTCGGCGATGTGGATGGTGGCGGTCCACGACCGGTGCGCCGCGTAGGTGTGGGAGCCGGTCACCGTGAAGGCGCCGCCCTTGCCCTTGGTGACCACCCCCGCGCCGGGCGGGCTGCCGTCGCCCCAGTCGACGGTGACGGTGAACTGGCTGGCGGTGCCCCTGGGGTCGCCGTCGACGAAGCTCGCCACCGCGACGTCGGTCAGCGCCAGCGGCGCCGCCTGGGCGAGGTACTCGTCGGTCTGGATCAGCGAGCCCTGCATCGCCTGGTAGCTGAGGCCGTTCACCATCGCGTTGGCGAGGTTGGTCTGCTCCGGCCCGGTCGCGGCGCGGCCCAGCAGCAGCTTGGTCGAGCCCTGGACGGCCACCCCCTGGGCCTCGGCGGAGCGGCGCACGCTGCCCGCCACCGCCGCCCGGGTGGCGCCCCGGTTGAGCTGGTCGATCCATCCGGCCTTCCCGGCGGCATCGGCGGGATGGCGCAGGAGGTCCTGGTAGAGGGCGGAGACGAACCCGTCGTTGCTCCCGCCGGCGCGCGCGAAGTACTCCTGGGAGGCGGCGATGGCGGCGGTGACCTGCTCGACGCTGCCGGACCGCAGCTGGGGCACGTAGTAGCCGAGGCTGCCGGCATCGGCCGCCCGTCCCAGCAGGGCCTTGAAGAGCAGGGTGACCGCGCGGGTGCGCCACTCGTCGCTGTTCTGGATGGCGACCGCCACGTTCTGGCGGGTGGTCTGCCCGGCGTCGAGCTGGGTGGCGTAGCCCTGGAGCGCGGGGTCGTCCACCGGCCGCCCCAGCAGCTGCTGGTACATGGCGCCGACCGCGCAGCGGGTGGCCGTCGACTGCCCGCAGTCCACCGGCAGCCCGGTGGCGGTGACCGGGGCATCGGTCGCCAGCCCGGTCAGGCTGGAGGTGGCCGGCCCGGCGCCCTCCCCGTCGATGGTGAGGGTGGCGCTGCGGGTGCCGTCGACGTCCGGGGCGAAGCTCACCGACACCGGGCAGGAGGCGCCGGGTGCCAGGGTCACCCCGGAGCACCGGTCGGAGGCGATGACGAAGGCGCCGGCGCCACCGCCCGCGAGGGCCACGCCCCGCACCCGCAGCGGCGCGCTGCCGTTGCTGGCGACGGTGAGGGTGCGCGCCGCCGCCGAGCTGCCCACCGGCTGGGGGTCGAAGGCCACCGACCCGGGGGTGAGCCCGAGGATCAGCGCCGGCCGGTTCATCGGCTGGACCTGCGCGGCGCGACGGGCCCCGGAGCCGCGATCGACGCCGCCCCGCGCGGGCGGCTGGGCGGTGGTGGCGGGAGGGGCCGGCGCCCGTGGCTGCTGCGGCGGCGCCGGCGGCTGCGCCAGGGGCACCGGGACCGTGTCGGGCAGCGGCCGGGAGTCGCCGGCCGGGGGTTGGGTCGCGGCGCTGTAGGGGAGGCTGTAGTAGGGCGAGCGGGCGAACTCGGGCTGCCAGCTGTGCAGCGTCACCCCGGCCACCGTGCCGGCGCTGATCATGAACGCGCCGATGGTCAGCCGGCCGCCCCAGCCGCCGAGGACGCCCCGGCCGGCCCTGCGACCGGCCTCGATCTCGACCCGCGCGCCGTCGTCACCCTCCCCGGTCGTCCTCCTCATGGACGAACCCCTTTCAGGCTCGCCGACCTCGGTCCCTGCCTCCAAGATTCCGGCGAGCGGGTGGGTAGCGTATCGCGGGTGTCGGCTTCACGGCAAGCCGGCCTCTCAGTAAATGACGCAGGTGACGGCTACGCGAGCCGCGGGAAACCCTTGCTGCCTATGGCCCAGATTGCGCTGAGCACCACAACGGCGTGCAGTTGCTGCCGCTGCTGTCCGTGAGGGGGGAGGTGCGGTCGGCGCCGGGGCGGTGCTTGCGATGTGAGCATGGATCCGGGGTGACGGAACGCCGGTCGGACGGATGTTCGGGGCCGTCCGAGACACCTGCGGGCCGTGCGCGCGGTGGTGCGCCGGCGGCGCTGCCGTGGCCGGCTCGGACGTTGCCACCACCCCCTCGGGTGTACGCTCACGCCGCTGCGGCGATGCACCGGGAGGCGGCCGGCACGCTCGACGCGCTCGCAGGCGCGGCGGTGGGCAGGGTGTCAGATGGGGTGTCACCGGGGCTCGGAAGGGCGTGGAGAGGCCCCGCTCCAACTCGCAGGCCGGCGTAGCTCAGTGGCAGAGCAACTGTTTTGTAAACAGCAGGTCCGGGGTTCGAATCCCCGCGCCGGCTCCACGGAGCCTTGTTGATCTTGATAGCAGAGAGTTCGTGCGCCGACAGCGACGGTTGGAGGGCGCTGAACCGCGGTTCAATCTGCGACAGACAATCGCTGCAGAGGAAGGGCTCCATGCAGGGGGTGGCCGAGGTGGACCAGCTGGATCAGCGGACCCTCGATCGCTTCACCGCCCATCTGCTGGAGGCGGGCGGTGCGAACGGGCTGCCTGGGCAGACAAGCAGGGGGAAACGGGGGGTCCGGCTGATGCGGCGCGCCGCTGTCCACGGGCCGAGGTGTGCGGGCGGTCTGGGCGAGGAGGCGGACGTGACGGTGCCCGC
>JAXDLS010000016.1:0-3764 GCA_034666485.1 Chloroflexota bacterium | reverse complement strand
ACCGCGACGGGGTCGAGCCCCAGGCGGCGTCCCACCATCTCGACCAGGCGCTCCAGGGTGAAGTAGAGCTGCTGGCCTCCGAAGCCGCGGTTCAGCCCGGTGGGGGGCCGGTTGGTGAGCACCGCCCGCGCCTCGACGGCGAGGTGCTCGATGGCGTAGGGGCCGACCAGGTTGCCGAAGCAGCGGTAGAGGGTGGCGGGCTCGGGCGGCCGGAGGTGGGCGCCGACGTCGTCGAGGATCTCCAGCCGCAGCGCCGTGATCCGTCCCTCGCCGTCGACCGCCGCCGAGGCCCTCGTCAGCCGGTCGGTGCCCGACTGGCTGGCGACGAGGTCCTCCCAGCGGTCGGCGGTCCAGCGCACCGGCACCCCGGCGAGGCGGCTGGCGAGCGTGATCAGGGGGATGTAGGCGTAGACCCCGGACTTGATGCCGAAGCTGCCGCCGATGTCGGCTGGCACCACCAGCCGCAGCCGGTTCTCGGCAAGGCCGAGGCTGGCCGCGACCAGCGGCTGCATCACGAGGGGACCGTGGAAGTTGCTCCACACCGTTGCCTCGCCGGAGGCCCCGTCCCACTCCGCCAGCACGGCGTAGCACTCGATCGGCGTGGAGCTGTAGCGGGGAAAGCGGAAGCTCGCCTCGACGCGGTGCTCGGCGGCGGCGAACGCGGCCTCGGGGTCGCCGTAGCGGAAGGAGCGGGAGCTGACCACCGCGCCCGCCTCCACGTCGAGCACCGGGTCGAGCGGCTCGTAGTCGACGGCGACCAGGTCGGCGGCGTCCTCGGCGACGTAGCGGTCTCGGGCGACCACCACCGCCACCGGCTCGCCCACGTAGCGGGCGGTGTCGAGGGCGAGCGGCCAGTAGGGCTCGGCGCCGCCCACCCCGACGCTGAACGGCCGCAGCAGGCGGCGGGCGTCGTCGGGGGTGACCACCGCCAGCACGCCGTCGAGGGCGAGAGCCGCCGAGGTGTCGACCGCGCCGACGCGGGCGTGGGCGTGGGGGCTGCGCACCACCGCGGCGTGGTGGATGCCGGCGACGGGGGAGATGTCGCCGACGAACCGGCCCCTCCCGCGGAGCAGCCGGGCGTCCTCGACCCGGGGGATGGGCTGCCCCACCAGCGGGCGTGCGCGGACCGGCGGGTTCACTGCGCCCGGGAACTCTAGCCGGAAGTTCCGTCCAGCCGACGGGGGGAAGCTGTCAGCGGCGCAGGGGGGCGGGCCGTCGGTCCGTCGGCGCCTACGCCGGGCGGCGCATCCGGGGGGTGCGGCGCCGGGCCATCGGGCGCGACCCCGTGCCGGCCTGGGGCATCTGCACCGGGGCGGAGGGGTCGGAGCCGCCGATGCTCGGCGGGTTCGCGATCACCAGGGCGGCCATCTCGGACGCCTCCATGGTCTCCACCTCGAGCAGCCGGCGGGCCACCGACTCGAGCGCGTCGCGGTACTCGACCAGCGTCTGGCGGGCCCGCTGCTCGGCCTCGGCGATGAGCCGCTCGACCTCCTCGTCGACCGCCCACGCCATCCGCTCGGAGTGGTCGCGGCCGAGGCTGTCGGCGCCGGTGCCGCTGAAGGTGCGCAGCCCGAGCGGGCTCATGCCCCACTCGGTGACCATCCGCCGCGCCATCTCGGTGGCGCGCTGCAGGTCGTCGTGGGCCCCGGTGGTGATGTGCTCGGCGCCGAAGACCAGCTCCTCGGCGCAGCGGCCGCCGAGCATCGCGGCGAGCTTGTCGCGCAGCTGGGCACGGCTCAGCAGCACCCGCTCCTGCTCGGGGAGGGCCATGGTCCAGCCCAGCGAGCGGCCCCGGCTGACGATGGTGATCTTGTGGACGGGGTCGCAATGGGCGAGCACGTGGAAGACGATGGCGTGGCCGGTCTCGTGGTGGGCGATGACCGAGCGATCGCGCTCGGTGAGGATGCGGCTGCGGCTGGCGGCGCCGCCCATCACCCGTGCGATGGCCTCCTCCAGGTGATCCATGCCGATGGCGCCGGCGTTGCGGCGCGCCCCCAGCAGGGCGGCCTCGTTGAGCACGTTGGCGAGGTCGGCGCCCGAGAAGCCGGGGGTCTGGCGCGCCAGGGTGCGCAGGTCGACGGTGGGGGAGAGCTTCTTGTTGCGGGCATGGACCTCGAGGATCTTCACCCGGCCGGCGATGTCGGGGACGTCCACGCTCACCTGGCGATCGAAGCGCCCCGGACGCAGCAGCGCGGGGTCGAGGACGTCGATGCGGTTGGTGGCGGCGATCACGATGATGTTCGCCCGGTCGTCGAAGCCGTCCATCTCCACGAGCAGCTGGTTGAGGGTCTGCTCGCGCTCGTCGTTGCTGTTCATGCCGCTGCCCCGGCGGCGGCCGACGGCGTCGATCTCGTCGATGAAGATCAGGCAGGGAGCCTGCTTGCGGGCCTGGGCGAACACGCCGCGCACCCGGCTGGCGCCCACGCCGACGATCATCTCGACGAACTCCGAGCCGCTGATGGCGATGAAGGCCACCCCGGCCTCACCCGCCACGGCCTTGCTGAGCAGCGTCTTGCCCGTGCCGGGAGGGCCGGCGAGGAGCACGCCCTTGGGGATGGTCGCCCCCAGGCTGCGCAGCCGCTCGGGATCCTTGAGGTACTCGACGATCTCGGCCAGCTCCTCCTTGGCCTCCTCGACGCCGGCGACGTCGGAGAAGCGCACCGTGGGACGGCTGACCTCCCGGCGCGGCATCGAGCCCATGCCCATCCTGCCGCCACCGCGGCTGCGGGAGAGCAGGACGAAGGTGAGGACGAGGAGGAGGATGCCGCCGACGATCGGCAGCATGGTGAGCAGGGTGCGCTGGCCGTCGCCGACGCGATACCCCGTGACCACGGTGAGCACCATGACCACGAGCAGGGGGACGCTGAGCAGCGCTCCCAGGAGGATGAGCAGCAGCAACCGGCGTGGGTCTCGCATGGGGGCACTCTGAGCCTTCGCGGCCGCCGTGACCAGCCCTGTCACGCGGCCGTCATCTCCCTGTCAGTGCACGGTGACGGTCGCCGATCGCGGCAGCGCGCGACCCTCCGGACGGCGCGGCCCCGTGTCCCTGTACAGTGCGAACTCCTCAGGCGATGTCCCTCAGACCCTCTCCGCAGCAGTCCTCCCGATGAGCGCCGCACGTCGCGGTGCGATCGCAGCGACCGTCCAGCTCGCCGGACTGGTGGCGCTGCTGCTGAGCCCTGGCGCCTCCCGCGCCGAGCGCGCGCCGATCGCCAGCACGGGCTCGCGGTCGATCCTGGCGGCCAAGACGACCAGCACGACGACGACGACGACCTCCAGCCAGTCCTGCGTGAAGCCGATCCTCGGCTCCGCCTGCGCCCCCCTCAGCACCACCGACATGTCGTCGACCACCACCCAGCTCAGCAGCGCGTCCACGCTCAGCTACGCGGTGCTCCCCGGGAACGTGAGCATCCCCCCGACCGCCACCCCCAAGCCCGCGCCGACGCCTGCCCCCACCCCCGCCGCGACCACCGACATCGGCGCCAGCGCCATCGGCTCCGACACCGCCACGACCACCACCCAGGCCAGCCGGGCGACCACGGTGATCAACCCCCAGCCGGGCGGCGACTCGAGCAGCGTGCTGCCGCTCACGGTCCTCGCCCTCCTCGTGCTGGTCGGCGGCGGCGCCATCTTCCTCGTCACCCGGCTCCGCTGAGATGCGGTCTCATGGTCGTTGACCTGACGTGTTCGAGCCATTAGCATCGATGGAACAGGCTGCGGCGGGCCATGGTCCGGTCGTGGCCGGTAGGAAGAGGGTGATGAGA
>JAXDLS010000015.1:0-2719 GCA_034666485.1 Chloroflexota bacterium | reverse complement strand
CCACCAGGCCGCGCTGCAGGCACTCGAGCTGCACCGCCCGGGCCATCCGCCCGTCGGCGGGCAGGGCGCCGGTGGCGTCGGGCTCGCCCGCCGGGTCGACGAACTCGACCCCGACCATCAGCCCGCGACCGCGGACGTCACCGGCACAGCCGCCGTCCAACGCCGCGCGTAGCCCCTCCATGAGCAGGGCGCCGGCCTCTGCGGCGTGGGCGTCGAGCCGGCCGCCGACCACCTCGCGCAGAGTCGCCGTGCCCGCCGCCATCGCCAGCTGGTTGCCGCGGAAGGTGCCGGTGTGGGCTCCCGGCTCCCAGACGTCGAGCTCGGACCGGTAGAGGATCACCGCCAGCGGCAGCCCGCCGCCGATCGCCTTGGAGAGCACGACCACGTCGGGCTCGATGCCGGCGTGCTCGAAGGCGAAGAGCCGCCCGGTGCGCCCCACCCCGGTCTGCACCTCGTCGACGATCAGGGGGATGCCGCGGTCGGCGGTGAGACGCCGCATCGCGCGCAGCCACTCGTCGGGGGCGGGGTTGCAGCCACCCTCGCCCTGGACCACCTCGAGGATCATCCCCGCCACCGGCGAGATGCCGCTGCAGGGGTCGTCGAGGAGCCGCTCCACGTAGCGCACCGCGATCCGCGCGCCCTCGCCGCCGCCGACCCCGAAGGGGCAGCGGTAGGCAGAGGGGAAGGGCAGGAAGTGGACCTCGCTGGCGGTGCCGCCGATCGGCGCACGCACCGCCACCGGGCCGCTGACGGCGAGCGCGCCCGCGGTCATGCCGTGGTAGCCGCCGCTGAAGGCGAGGATGCTGCGCCGCCCGGTGGCGATGCGCACCAGCTTGAGCGCCGCCTCGACCGCGTCGGTGCCCGCCGGGCTGCAGAAGTGGACCCGCAGGTCGGGGGCGAGGCCGGCGGGGAGGTGGGCGAAGAGCTCCTCGACGAAGGCGTCCTTCACCGGGGTGGCGAAGTCGAGGGTGTGGAGTGGCAGCCCGCTGTCGAGGACGGCGCGGATCGCCTCGACCACCACGGGGTGGTTGTGGCCGAGGGCGAGGCTGCCGGCACCGGCGAGGCAGTCGATGTACGAACGGCCGTCGGCGTCGACGACATCGATGCCCTCGCCGCGGATCAGCGCCAGCGAGAGCGACCGCGCGTAGGTCCGTGCGTTCGACTCGCGACGCGCCTGGTTCTCCAGAAGGCGCCCGCCGATCACGTCTCTCCCCAGGTATGAGCGTGCCGTCTGTTTAGCGTTGGCTAATCCTAAGGGTTAGCCTTGGCTAAGGACAAGACCCGCGAGGATCAGCCGTCGGCGGGGACCGGGGTCGCCTCGTCGATGAGCATCACCGGGATGCCGTCGTCGACGCGGTAGCGCAGCCGGCAGGCGTCGCAGCGCAGCGCCGCCGCCTCGGTGACCAGCGGACCCCGGCACCGGGGACAGACGAGAATGGCGAGGAGGTCGGCGGGCAGGTCGCTCACGGCCGGGAATATAGCGTCCGGTAGACGGCGACGGTCTCCTCGGCGCAGCGGCGCCAGCTGAAGGCGGCCGCGCGGCGGGGCCCGGCGACCCGCAGCCGGGCGGCGAGCGCCGCCTCGCCGAGCACCGCGCCGAGCGCCGCGGCGAGCTCGCGCGGGTCGCCCGGGGGCACCAGGAGGGCGGCGTCGCCGCAGAGGTCGGGCAGGTTGCCGGCACGGCCGGCGATCAGCGGCGCGCCGCAGGCCATCGCCTCCAGCGCGGGCAGTCCGAAGCCCTCGTGGCGCGAGGGCAGCACCGCCGCGGCGGCACCGCGGTAGAGCGCCGCCAGGCTCCGGTCGCTCACGAAGCCGGGGAGGTGGAGGCCGACGCCACGCTCCCGGGCGAGCGCGGCCACCTGCTCCGAGCCGGCGCCGGTGGCGCCGGCGAGCACCAGCGGGACGCCGCGCCCCTCCGCCTCCAGGACGCCCATCGCCTCGACGAGGACGTCGAGCGCCTTGCGCGGGTCGGGGCTGCGCATGCTCCCGGCCCAGAGCACGTAGCCGCCCGCGCGGACCCCGCAGCCGGCGCGCAGCCCGGCGTCGGCGGCGGCGGGGTCGCTCTCGAAGGGCACGTCAACCCCCTCGGCGACCACCGTGAAGCGCTCGGCGGGGATGCCGAGCGCCGCGGCCGCCTCGCCGGCGACCGTGGAGCTGACCGCGATCAGCGCCCCGCAGCGGCGGAGCAGCCGGCACTGCACCGCGAGGAAGGTGGCCAGGCCGCGCCCGGGTGGGGCGGTGGCGGCGGCGGTCCAGGGCACGACGTCGTGGACGGTCACCACCTGGCGCCGCAGCGGCCAGCCCAGCACCGGCTCGCCGGCGGGGCCGTGGACCGCCTCCGGCCGGTGGGCGGCGGCGGCACCGAGCACCCAGGGCTGGCCGGCGAGCCAGCGCCAGCCGCGGTTCTCGCTGCGAGCGCGGCCCGGCGGCCGGGCCACCGCCACCGGCGGGCCATCGGTCAGCGCCTCGAGCGCGGCGAGCAGCCCCGCCACGTAGCGGCCGATGCCCGCCGCCCCCCGGCCGTCACGCAGCGCGGTGGCGTCGACCAGCACCCGCGGACGAAGGCCCGGCTCCCCGGCGATCAGCGCCCCAGGTCCTCGGCGAGGGCGCGGCGCTGCGTCTCGTCGAGCAGGGTGCGGGCGCGGTGGGCGGGATGGTCGCAGCAGACCACCACCTCGCCGCCCGAGGAGATCGCCGCGCACTGCTCCTCGGTGAGGCG
>JAXDLS010000014.1:0-8084 GCA_034666485.1 Chloroflexota bacterium | reverse complement strand
ACCTGTTCGGCATCACCGAGGTCGTCGGCGGCGAGCCCCGCTATCACGCCTTCTGGGGTCACGACCGGGACGGGGAGAGGGCGGCCTTCGAGCAGCTCGTCGACCTCGTCATCGAGCGGCTCCGCCGCGACCCGTCCCTGCACGTCTTCCACTACGCCGCGTACGAGCTCAACGCGCTGCGGCGCCTCGCGAGCCAGCACGCCACCCGGGAGGACGAGGTCGACCGCCTGCTCCGCGGCGGCGTCCTCGTCGACCTCTACCGGGTCGTCCGCCAGGGCGTGCGGGTGTCGGCGGAGTCGTATGGGCTGAAGAGCCTGGAGCCGCTGTTCATGCCCCGGCGGCAGGGCGCCATCACCGACGGCGGCTCGAGCATCGTCGAATACGAGCGCTGGCTGGAGAACCGGGATCCGGCCATCCTCGACGCCATCGCCGAGTACAACGCGGCCGACTGCGAGTCGACCTGGCGGCTTCGCGGCTGGCTCGAGGAGCGCCGCGCCGAGCTCGAGGCGGAGACGGGTGCGCCGCTGCCGCGCCCGGAGCCCGGCGACGGGTCGCCCTCCGACGAGGTCGTCCGCGACAGCGAGGAGGTGAGGGGGCTCGCCGGCCGCCTGCTCGCGCGTGCCTCCGGCGGTCCCGAGGAGGGGGCCGCCACCGTCCTGCTCGCCACCCTCCTCGACTGGCACCGCCGCGAGGACCGGCCCGCCTGGTGGGCGTACTACGCGCGGCTGGCGATGGCCGACGACCAGCTCTGGGAGGACCCCGAGAGCATCGCCGGGCTGACCTTCGACGGCGTCGCCGGCGCGGTGACGAGCTCCGAGCTCCACCGCTACCGCTTCGATCCCACCCAGGAGTTCACGCTCCGCGTGGGCGACAGGCCGGTCGATCCCGCGACGGGGAGGTCACCCGGCGAGATCGTGGAGATCGACGGGGAGCACGGCGTGCTCACCCTCGGCCGCGGACGCCGATCGCGCGAGCAGCCCCACCCTCGGGCGCTCGTCGCCGGTGGCCCGATCGGCACCGCGTCGCTGCGCCGTGCGCTGCGCCGCACCGGCGAGTGGGTCGCGGACCACGGCATCGACGCGCCCGGGCCCCACCGCACCATCCGCGACCTGCTGCTGCGCCGCCGGCCGCGCGTCGCCGGGCACCGCGACGGAGACCCGCTCCGCCGTCCCGGTGAGACCCCGGTCGATGCCGGGCGGCGCCTCGCGCTCCACCTCGACGCGGGCTGCCTCCCCGTCCAGGGACCGCCGGGCTCGGGGAAGACGTACACCGCCGCCCGCATGATCGTCGACCTCCTCGGCCAGGGGCGCAGCGTGGGCGTCACCGCGATGAGCCACCGCGCCGTCGGCAACCTCCTCGACGAGGTCTGCCGCCACGCCGCCGAGAGCGGGGTCGAGATCACCGCCGTGCAGAAGGCGGACGAGCACCAGCGCTGCGCCAGCGACATGGTGCGCTGTGTCAGCAGCGTCGCCGACGTGGTCGCCGCGCTCGCCGCCGGCACCGCCGTCGTCGCCGGGACCGCGTGGCTCTTCTGCGACGAGAGGATGGCGGGCGCCGTCGACACCCTGGTGGTCGACGAGGCGGGACAGGTGTCGCTCGCCAACGTCGTCGCCACCGCCGGCGCGGCGCGGAACCTCGTGCTCTGCGGCGATCCGCAGCAGCTGCGCCAGCCCATCAAGGGCACCCATCCGGAAGGCGCGGACCGCTCGGCGCTCGAGCACCTGCTCGCCGGCGAACGCACCGTCGCGGACGATCGCGGGCTCTTCCTCGACACCACGTGGCGGATGCATCCGGCGGTCTGCGCGTTCGTCTCCGAGGCCTTCTACGACGGCCGGTTGAGCGGCCGCGCGGAGTGCGCCCGCCAGGCGGTCGGCGCTCCGTCGCCGTTCGGCGGAGCCGGGGTGCGGTATGTCCCGGTGCTCCACGAGGGCAACCGGGTCACCTCGCCGGAGGAGGTCGCGGCCGTCCGCGACGCGGTCGGCCTGCTGGTGAGCTCCGGACGATGGACCGACCGCGCGGGACGCGAGCGGCCCATCGCCCTCGACGACATCCTCGTGGTCGCGCCGTACAACGCCCACGTCAACCGCCTGCGGGACGCGCTCCCCGCGGGGGCGAGGGTGGGCACCGTCGACCGCTTCCAGGGGCAGGAGGCGCCGATCGTCGTCTACACGATGGCGACCTCGAGCGGCGACGACCAGCGCCGGTCGATGGACTTCCTCTACAGCCTGAACCGCCTCAACGTGGCCATCTCCCGCGCCCAGGGCATGGCGGTGCTGGTGTGCTCGCCCGCGCTGCTCGGTGTGCACTGCCGCACGGCGGACCAGCTGATCCTCGCCAACGCCCTCTGCCGGCTGGTCGAGATGGCGGGGGACGGTGAGGCGCTGACGTCCTCGGGCGCCGGACGGATCCCGGTGCCGGCGTGAGTGCCTCCTCGCTGACGGCTCCCCTCCGGCTGCTCGTCCTCGGCTTCCTCGGCATCGCGGTGATCGGCTGCGGCGAGGTCTCGCAGGGCGCCGGCACCACCGCGCCGGCCGCCTCGGTCGCGGCGTCGACGCCCGCGGCCGGGAACGCCCCGGGGGCGGCCACGCCGTCTGCCGCTCCGACCGCCACGCCGGCCGTGGCGGGCGCCGCGCTCCCGGACGCACACCTGAGCCCCGGCGAGGCCTTCCCCGGGGTGACGGCCGCGCAGGTCTGCACGCCCGGGTACAGCGGCCGCGTCCGGCACGTGGAGCCTCGGCAGTACGTCGGCGTGTACGCCGCGTACGGCGTGCCCTACCCCCAGCCCTCGGGGTCGTTCGAGCTCGACCACCTCATCCCCCTCGAACTGGGCGGCGACAACGCCGATGCGAACCTCTGGCCCGAGGCGGCCTCGCCCGTTCCGGGCTTCCATCAGAAGGACGTGCTCGAGAACCGGCTGCACGAGCTGGTGTGCTCCGGCCGCATGGCTCTCGGCGACGCGCAGCACGCGATCGCGTCCGACTGGTATGCGGCGTATCGCACCTACGCCGGCGGGTGAGCCGTGGGCTTCATGCCCGAACATTCGACACCATCGCCGGCACGTCATGGCCGCGCCGGCGCACGGGTGGAGACCCCCATGACCGCAGACCAGCTCGGGTGAGGGCACTCGGCATCGACGTGTCGGTGCGCCGAGGCCTCGACATCGTCTGCCTCGACGACCGCCGTACTCCGCTCGCGGTGGTCGGCGGGATCGACACGGGAACGCTGCGCGAGGTCGTCGCCGGGCTCATGCCCGACATCGTCTGCATCGACTCGCCGCCCGCCTGGGCTCTGGCGGGCAGGTCGCGGCTCGCCGAGCGCCAGCTCGCCGCCCTGGGCGTCAGCTCCTACGCGACGCCATCGGACGCCGCCGGGCGCGCCTTCTACGACTGGATGACCGTCGGCTTCGAGGTCTTCCGGGCTGTCGAGGACGGCTTCCCCCTCTACCGCGAGGGCGATCCACGCGGCCACGCCGCGGAGGTCTTCCCTCATGCATGCGCCGCCTTCCTCGCCGGCCGACTCCCGGAGCAGACGGAGAGCAAGCGCGCCTTCCGCTCCGACGTCCTCCGGACCAACGGCGTCGAGGTGGGCCGGGTGTGGACCCAGGACCAGATCGACGCCGCCCTGGCGGCGCTCGCCGGCCTGATCGCCCTCGAGGGGCACCACTGCTCGGTCGGCAACCCCGCCGAGGGCGTGATCCTCCTGCCGGTCTCGGGACCTCCCCCGCGGCTGACCCACTCCGGCACGACCCCGTCCCGGGCGCCATGCCTGCCGGCTGTGGACCCGACCGGACCGAGCCGGTACCATGGGCAACCGCTCGGCGGCCTGGCAGGCGGCCCGGTCGCCCCACCTGGTCGGGAGCCCCGGACGTGAGGACCATCCCACACCCGAGCAGGCCCTCGAGGTGCACCGGCGCCTCGGCGGTCGGGACGGCGCTGATCGCCTCGGCGGTGCTGGCGGCGGTGGCGACCGACCCCGGCTCCGGGCCGCGGGTGGCGGACCGGGGGTGCGTGGTCGGCGACGCCGGCGGCGCGGTCCACTGCCAGGACGTCCTCAACAACAGCCTGAACGGCATCTCGGTGCACATCCTCGGCCACTGACCGGGCACGGCGGCCCAGCGCTACACCGCGTACTCCACGTCCATGAGTGCGACCCGCCGGCGGGCGGTCAGCGCCCCGGCGCACGAGGCGCGGTAGCTGCCCGAGGTGGGGGCCACGTCGCCGTAGTCGCGCCCCACCGCCACGGTGATGTGGCGTGAGCCGACCGGAACACCGTGGGTGGGGTCGAGGGCGTGCACCTCGGCCGCGGAGCCCTCGTCGACCGGGGTCAGCACCTCCACCCAGGCGTGGGTGCCGCCCTCGCCGAGCAGGTGACCGGAGACGTACCGGGCGGGCAGCCCGCACATCCGGCAGAGGGCGAGCATCACGTGGGCGAAGTCCTGGCAGACCCCGGCGCGCATCGCGAATGCCTCGGAGGCGGTGGTGGAGACGCCGGTGACGCCCTTCTCGTAGCCCATCACGGCGTGGACCGCGCGGTTCAGCTCGAGCGCGAGGTCGAGACCCCGCAGCGGCAGGGCGCGGTGCGCGCGCGCAGCGCCGCGGAGCGCGGCGTCGGGCAGGGTCAGCGCCGATGGACGGACGTACCGCGGGTCGGCGAGAGCGGCCGCGGAGACCCGGTGCGGGACGGCGGCGGCCGATCGCTCCACCACGCTCCACGCCTCGAATCGCACGGTGCTCTGCACCCGCGGGACGCGCACCTCCACGACGACGTTCCCGAAGCCGTCCGAGTCGCTCGACAGGGTGTGGGGCGAGGCGCACCCGACCTCGAGCCGGTGTGCCACCAGGCGCTGGTCGCCGTGCACCGCCGGCGGGATGAGCAGGAGCCGGTGCTCGAGGTCTGCGATGGGCTCCGGGTAGTCGTAGTGGAACGCCTGGTGGACGAGGTAGGCGGTGCGGGTCACCCGCGGCCAGTCGATCGCACCGGGGTCGATCAGCGGCAGCGTCGCCACCTCGGCCGAGTCGAGCGAGAGGCAGCCGGCGGCGTCCTCGGGGGTCACGGCGCCTCCTCCGCGGGCTCGGCCCAGACCGTCATCCGGGTCAGTGGCGCCGCGCCGTAGCTGGTGATCATGGGGGTGTCGATCGCGTCGCGTCCCAGGCCGATGAGGACGCGCCCGCACCGCCGCTGGTTGTTGCGGGGGTCGAAGGTCCACCACCGGCCGCCGAGGAAGACCTCCAGCCAGGCGCAGAAGTCCATGGGCTCGTCGGGCGGCTCGACGTCGATGTCGGGCAGGTAGCCGAACGCGTAGCGGGCGGGGATGTTGATGCCGCGGCAGAGGGTGATGGCGAGCTGGGCGAAGTCACGGCAGACGCCGGCGCGCCGCAGGTAGACGTCGCAGGCGGATGTCTCCGGGTTGCTGGCGCCCATCGTGAAGTCGAGGTTGTCGTGCACCCAGTCGCAGATCGCCTGCGCCCGGGCCCACCCCGGGTCGACCGCACCGAACATCTTCCAGGCGGTGGTGGAGAGGGTGTCCGACTCGCAGAGGCGGCTGGGCAGCGTGTACAGCAGCACATCGTCGGGGAGCTGGTCGACGGGGAGCTGAGGGGCGTCGGCCCCGACCTCGTCGACCGCCTCGGTCACCTCCACCAGCGCGTGGTACTCGATCACGCTCTCGCCCGGCGGCATCACCAGGCGCCGGCAGAGGTTGCCGTAGATGTCGAGATAGGTGTGGGTGTCGACCGGGGGGGTGATGCTCCACCGTTCGCTGGCGGCGCGAAAACCGCCATCCCGGCGAGGCTCGACCTGGAGCAGCGCGGGGACCGGCCACTCGAGCTCGTGGACGAGCTCACAGCCGACGTGAAGGCTCAGGGTCACCAGGGCCATGATGGTGGATGCGGGTGCCGCGAGTGGACGTCCTGCAAGCACCAACCCGGCTCCGCACACTTGTGCGGCATGCCCACGTCCCCGAGCGCGCCGATGCGCTGGCATCATGCCGGGCGTGGCCTGCGACTGGCTCCTGATCGACGGCTCCAGCCTGATCTTCCGCGCCTTCTACGGCGTCCCCGCCGCCAGCGTGCGCGCCCCCGACGGCAGGGCGGTGAACGCGGTTCGCGGCTTCCTCGACACCCTCGGCCGCCTGGTCACCCAGCGGCGGCCCCGCCACCTCGCCGTGGCCAGCGACGAGGCCTGGCGGCCGGACTGGCGGGTGGCCCTGATCCCCGCCTACAAGGCCCACCGCGCCGCCGAGCCGGTGCCTCCCGGGCTGGTCCCCCAGCTGCCGGTGATCCGTGCGCTCCTGGACGCCATCGGCGTCGACGTGGGTGGCATCGCCGACCACGAGGCCGAGGACGTCATCGCCACCTGGACGGTGCTGGCCCCGGGTTCGATCGAGGTGGTCAGCGGTGACCGCGACCTCTTCGCGCTGATCGAGGACCCGCGCGTCCGGGTGCTCTACCCGGAGCGCTCGGGGCTGGCGCTGATCGACGAGGCCGAGGTGACCCGGCGGTACGGAATCCCGGGGCGGCGCTATGCCGACTTCGCCGTGCTGCGCGGCGATCCCTCCGACGGTCTCCCCGGTCTGCGGGGCGTGGGGGCCGGCACCGCCGCCCAGCTGATCCGCCGCCACGGCGGGGTGGAGGAGATGCTCCGCGACGCGCGGCTCAGCGATGCCGACCGCGACTACCTGGAGCGGGCGATGCGTGTGGTCCGGCCGGTGCTCGACCTGCCCGTGAGCCTGCCCGCGGGGCGGCGCGACCGCTATCCCGCCGACCCGGCGGCGCTGGCGGCGCACGCCGCGCAGAGCGGGATGGAGAGCGCCTGCGCCCGGCTGGTCGCGACCCTGTCGGGGATGCGCTGACCGCCGGGCGTATACTCACCATCACAACAACCACAATCCCACCGACACCGGACGGCCGGCCGCCCGTGGACCATGACGCTCGGAGGGCAAGGCGTGATCGACGCGCGCGAACGGGAACCCGGCGAGGTCTTCATCGCGGCGATGGTGGCGAAGGGCGGCATGTGCCCCTTCTGCGACCGGCCGGCGGGCGAGGGCGTCAACGGTCACGGGCGCTTCACACTCGCCTGGTGCGCAACCGCATGGCGGGCTGCCGGAGCCGAGGATCGCTGGCTGAGAGCCCACCCCACGGCGGAGCTCACACTCCGGCGGGCAGCGCCTCCGACTCGCTGAGCCGGCGTGCCAGCGTGACCGCGTCGTCGAAGAGCGCCTGGGCGCCGACGATGTTGGACTCGGCGCCGGAGTGTGCGTTGACCTGGTGGCCGTCCACGCCGTCGCCGACCCGACCCGCATCGCGGTCGTACACCGGCCGGCCGGCCGGGTTGCGTCCGTCGAACCAGCCTCGGGCCGCCGCGGCGAGCGCGCTGTAGCGGGAGTCCCCGGTGACGCCGGCGAGCCGGCTGAGCACGTACACGCTCGAGGCGACGTCGTAGGCCTGGGTGCGCGGCAGGTCGAAGCCCGTCTCGACGATGTCCGCGAACACCAGCTCGGCGCTCCGGCAGGCCGTCTCGATGAGGTCGTCACGGCCCAGCCGGAGCCCGGCATCGGCGAGCGCCGCCTCCTGGAGGTGACCCCACAGATGCGGATGGCCGCGCTCGAGCGGCGCGTTCATCAGCATGTCACCCTGGCGGCAGCCGGCCACCTCGTCGCACCAGGCGGCGAGCAGCCTCCCCACCCCGGCGTCGTCGGCGCGGTCGGGCAGGGCGAGCGCGGTCATGACGTGGAGCACCCGGACGTCGGACGGGACGTCCGCGCTCACGATGTGGGGGAGGCCGCGACGCAGGGCGGCCACGATACGGTCGTCGTCGAGGAGCCGCGACGCCCGCGCCAGCGCCAGCAGCGCGCGCGCCTGCCAGAAGCCGCCTCCCGCCACCGAGGTTCTGGTGTCGCGATTGGGAGTGCCGTTCCAGTCGAGGATGAAGTTGACCCAGCGTCCGTCGTCGTCCTGCATCCCCAGCACGAACTCGAGCAGCCCCTCGCACCACCGCAGCGCCCAGGGCAGGCGGGTCACCTCCCAGAGGTCGCAGTACAGCTCGAGGGCGCGGGCGGCGTCGTCGACGCAGGCCACGCCCTCGAA
>JAXDLS010000013.1:0-3481 GCA_034666485.1 Chloroflexota bacterium | reverse complement strand
AGGTTCGCGACCACGCCGAGCATCACAATCCACGCAACGGCGGTCCCGGCGGTGTGTGCGATCCGATCGGCCATCCTCGCGCGCTGAGTCTACGTCGCCGAGCACCGGACAGTTGCGTCGGCAGTGCGGTCCCTGACGGGGTGCACCGGGCTCGCCGCCTGGTCGAGTGGGCGCCGGCGGAACCTTGCGGCGCACCGGGGATCCGGTCCACCATCGGCCGGTGCCGCTCCGCCGCCTCCTCCTCCTCCCCGCCGCCGCCGGCGCGGCGATCGCCGCCGCCGTGGTCGGCCTGCTGCGCCCGCGCCGCGTGGAGGTGGTGGGGGAGAGCATGCTGCCGTCGCTGCGCCCCGGCGACCGGCTGCTCCTGGTCAGGCTGCCGGCGGCGCCCGGGACGGTGGTGGCGGTCGCCGACCCCCGCCAGCCCTCGCGGACGCTGGTGAAGCGGGTGGCCGCCGGCCCCGGGGGTGAGGCGTCCCTGCCCGGAGGCGGCCGCCTGCGCGCCGGGCGGGGCTACGTGGTGCTCGGCGACAACCCCGCGGCGAGCACCGACAGCGCCGAGTTCGGCGCGGTGTCGTCCGGGCTGCTGCGCGGCCGCGCCGTCTACCGCTACGCGCCGCCCCACCGCCGCGGCGCGGTTTCGGTCACGAGACCAGCGGGGTAGGAAGCGCGGGGCCACGCCTGTGCTTCCCCCGATGTCAATATCGTGGCCGCTCCGGCCATCCGGCCGGCGTCGCGCCTGGCCGATCCCAGAAGGAGTGAGCAGATGTCCCTGCTGTCCAAGCTTTTGACGCTTGCGGACCGAATCGCAGCGCCCGGTGCGGTCCACGCGCACTGCGACCTGCCGTGCGGCGTCTACGACCCCGCCCAGGCCCGCATCGAGGCCCAGTCGGTGAAGGCCTGCATGGAGAAGTTCCAGGGGAACAACGACCCCGTCTTCCAGCAGCGCGCGGTGTTCATCAAGGAGGAGCGCGCCGATCTGGTCAAGCATCACCTGTGGGTGCTCTGGACCGACTACTTCAAGCCGGAGCACCTCGCCAAGGTGCCGGAGCTCCACGACCTCTTCTGGCGGGCGACCAAGAAGGCGGGTGACGCCAAGAAGACCAACGACCCCGCCGTCGGCCAGGAGCTGCTCGACCTCTGCGACGAGGTCGCTGCCGCCTTCGCCGCCTCGAAGAGCTGAGCCGGGGGCGGGCCGGACCGGCGTGACCGGGCCGGCCCGCCTCCGTGACGGCACCCGTACAGGCGGGGCGAGCGCGGCTGGTAGAGTCTCGGCTGCTCCCGGTCCGCCGTCAGGTCCGGTTGGCGACGCGCCCGGGCAGGTACCGAAGTTGGTCAAACGGGGCTGACTGTAGATCAGCTGGCTATGCCTTCGGGGGTTCGAATCCTCCCCTGCCCACCACCTCAACTCCCCCTCCTGGATCAGGCCCAAGTAGCTCAGGGGCAGAGCAACGTCTTGGTAAGGCGTAGGTCGTGGGTTCGATTCCCACCTTGGGCTCCAGCCCCCCTCAGGGCGGCAATTCTCCTTACTGAATAAGGGCTTTGCCATCTTTGCGAACAGATGTTCGTTATCTATAATCCGAGGAGTGGTGTAGGTCGAAGCAAAATAAATCACGTTACCTCACAATCTCCGACTAAGCCGTCCAGCGGGGAGGAGATGAGCGTGAGCGACGAGGCCTGGGACCGCCCTCTGCGGCGTCGCCGGGAGGTGGCGGAGGGCCCCGCCGTGAGGCGGCGCAGCACCATCCGGGCGGCGGGCGGCAGGGTGTCCCTCGGTGACGCGGTCGAGGCGCTGATCCTGCGCCGGGGGTGGGGGACGAAGACCGCCGCGAACTGCCGCAGCTACCTGCTCGGCAGCCGCTTCCGTCGCTACCTCGAGGAGCAGGGCGTCGACTTCCTCGACCAGCTGACCGGTGAGCACGCCGCCGACTTCGTCGGCCGCTACCAGGCCCTGGGCGCCAGTCCGAACACCATCGTGAAGATGCGCCAGTACCTCCACGCGCTGGAGAAGTTCTCGGCGACCACACCCGGGTATCAGAGTGGCCTGGCCGGCGTCGGAACCATCCCCAAGCCGAAGGTGCCCAGGAAGCGCTCGCCGGTGCTCACCGAGGTGGAGGAGCGGCGGCTGCTCAAGGCATGCACCAGCGAGCGTGACCGCCTCATCGTCGAGGTCTTCCTCGCCTCCGGGCTCCGGGTCAGCGAGCTCGTCGCCCTGCAGCTGGGCGACCTGCACCTCTCCGAGCGCCCCCCGTACATCAACGTGCAGCGGAGCGCGCACAACAGACGGCAGACGAAGGACGCCGAGGACCGCTACGTTCCCCTCGAGTGGTTCGGCGGAAATCTCGCGAGGCGCCTGGAGCGCTACATCGCTGAGGCGCGTCCCGACACCCACCGCCTCGAGGTGTTCATCACCAGCCGGCGCGGACGCGACGGGCAGTTCCACAGCCTGACCATCGATGCCTGCGAGGGCATCATGGCCCGGCTGGCGGCGGAGACGGGGATCCACTGCAACCCGCACAAGCTGCGGCACACGTTCTGCACGCGCGCCGCCGAGGCCGGCGTGCCGATCTTCGCGTTGCAGGACGCGCTCGGCCACGAGACGGTCCAGATGGTGCGCCACTACTACACGTCGAACCGCCGGGCGATGCTCGAGGCCTTCGCGCGCGCTCACCCGCACTAGAGCTCGTCCATGTCCATCGGCCGGCGCTTCTCCAGCGTCTGGAAGATGCGGATGGCGGTCCCGTCGTTGGTGGGCCTGCCGGTCAGCGCGCGGTACAGGGTGCCCGGATAGATCCGGGCGACCTGCGCGAACTCGGTGACCGTCCAGCCGCGAGAGACGATGGCACGGCGCAGCCGGCCCGGGTCGAAGCGGCCGTCCTCCGGATGCCAGAGAACCTGTCTGTTCCCGAGCCCATCCGACCCGGGCACGGGACCGTCGACGCCGGCGGATGGGGGCTCCTTCCCTCGGGAGCGCATCACGAGGCTCCGTTGTAGACGAGCGCGGCGGCGCCCGCCCTCAGGGTGGCGACGAGCCGGCGTGCGCGTGCCCGCGCCTCTGGGTGTCCGAGGAGCGCCAGGCGGACCTCCGCGTCGACCGCGTCGACCATCGCGACGAGCTCCTCGGCCGTGAGGTGTGAGATGCCAGCCTGCGGACGGGGGAGGCGATCGAGGCAGATCTCAAGCGCGGCCGCCTCGTGGTGGATGGCGGAGACGACGTCGGGGATGCGGCTGCGATCGTCTGGCCGCTGGAGCCAGCCGAGGTGCTCGGCGAGGTCCTCGCAGAGGGTTCGAGAACGGGTGAAGGCGGCTCGGTGCCGGGCGTGCGCCCGCCGCCTGGCCTCGTCGACGCCGAGGGTTGCTGCCACGAGGGCGTGGCCGCCCCTGGCGGATGCGATCAGAGACATCTGTGAGTGAGATCCTGTGTGAGTGCTGCCGGTGACGGCGGGGAGCTGCCCCGGCGCGGTGCGGGCGCCGATCACCCTTG
>JAXDLS010000012.1:0-4712 GCA_034666485.1 Chloroflexota bacterium | reverse complement strand
GGTTGAAGCTGCGCAGCGACTCGCCGATGCGGGTGCCGCCGCCGATGTCGTGCACCTGCTCGGCGGTGTCGGCGAGGGCGTCGTCGATCTCGCGGCGGCGGAGCAGGTGGGTGATCCGGCTCAGGCGTGTGGAGAACACGAAGGTGTCGACCCGCTCCCGGCGCGCGATGGCGTGGGCGAAGACCAGCAGCGCCCGCGAGTAGCGCTCCATCGAGCCGCTGACGTCGCAGATGATCACCAGCGGCCGGCGCCGGATCCGCCGGCGGGCCCGCGCCAGCGCGGCCACGTCGCCCCCGCTGCGGGCGGCCCGGCGCAGGGTGCGGCGCAGCTCCACGCGGCCCCGGCGGCCCGGCTGCCAGCGCCGGGTGCGCCGCTCCGCCAGCCGCCAGGGCGCCTGCCGCAGCAGGCGGCGGACCTGCTGGGTCTCCTCCCAGGTCAGGTCGCCGAAGTCGCGGGAGCGGAGCAGCTCCTGGGCGCTGTAGCCGGAGCTGCTGGCCACCCGTGGGGTGGTCTCCTGCTCGCGGGGGATCTCCGACTCGGGCAGCCCCAGCCGGGCCAGCCACGCGCGGGCCCTCTCGGGATCGAGTGGCAGGGGGCGGCTGCGCATCGGGATCGCCCCCGCCCCGATCGAGGTCTCGGGGCGCGACCAGTAGAGGTCGAAGGCGGCGTCGAAGATGCCGATCTCCTCGCGCCGGCAGACATAGACGGCGCGCAGGGCGTCGCGCATCTGGTCGAGGTCGCCGATGTCGACGCAGCCCAGGGCCGCCATGCCGTCGATGGTGCGGTCGGGCCCGACCCGCAGCCCGGCGTCGCGGAGCAGCTCGCCGAATCCGGCCAGCCGCACCACCAGGTCGCCCTGGCGCTCCCGGTCAGGCGGGCTGGTCACGCATCAGGTCGGGGATGGCCTGGCGCACCGTCTCCAGGTCCTCCTGGTACTTCACCGCGGCGCCCATGGTGGATTCCAGCGCGTCGGCGTCGGAGCCGTCGGAGCCGATCGCCGCCAGCGAGCGCGCCCAGTCGACGGTCTCGGCCACCCCGGGAAGCTTGTACAGGTCCATGCCGCGCAGCCCCTGCACCAGCCCCGCCACCCGGCGGGCGAGCCGCTCGGAGACCTCGGGGGCGCGGGCCCGGACGATGGTCACCTCGCGCTCCAGCCCGGGGTAGTCGATCCAGTGATAGAGGCAGCGCCGCTTGAGCGCGTCGTGGACCTCGCGGGTGCGATTGCCGGTGAGCACCACGAACGGCGGCCGCACCGCGCGCACCGTGCCCAGCTCGGGGATGCTGATGGCGAAGTCGGCGAGCAGCTCCAGCAGGAACGCCTCGAACTCCTCGTCGGAGCGGTCGATCTCGTCGATGAGCAGCACCGGCGCCACGCTGTCCTGGTTGTCGATGGCGTCGAGCAGCGGGCGGCGGAGCAGGTACTCGTCGCTGAAGAGGTCGCGCTCGGCCTCGGCCCGGCCCTCCTCGCCGGTGGCGTCGAGGAGCCGGATGTGGAGCAGCTGCCGCGCATAGTTCCACTCGTAGGCGGCGTGGGCGAGGTCGATGCCCTCGTAGCACTGCAGCCGGATCAGCCGGGCGCCGAGCAGGCCGGCCATGGCGCGGGCCAGCTCCGTCTTGCCCACCCCCGCCTCGCCCTCGACGAAGAGCGGCTTGCCGATCCGCAGCGCCACCAGGATGGCGGTCGCCAGGCGGCGGTCGCAGAGGTAGGCCTGCTCGCCGAGGCGGGAGACCACCTCGTCGACGCTGTCGGGCATGGACGGCGTGGAGCGCATGGGGGACAGGGAGAGGGAATCGCCCCCGGAAGGGGCTGGGAGCGTGCTCGACACGCCCCCAGGTTACCTCCCGGGGGTCGATCGGGTCGGGTTCAGCCGGCGGCGGCGGTCTCCAGGGCGCGCCGGGTGATGACGGCGGCGAGCGCCCGCTTGTACCCGGCGGTGGCGCGCACGTCGCCGATCGGGTCGATGGCGGCGCCGCAGGCGGCGGCGGCGTCGGTGGCCGACGCCCCCTGGGCGAGCGCCTCCTCCACCCCGGTGCCCCGCCGCGGGGTGCTGGCCAGGTTCACGTACCCGACCCGCCACCCCGAGTCGGTCTGCTGGACGGCCACCCCGGCGATCGCCCAGTCGAAGAGGCGGCGCCGGAACTTGACGTAGGCGTGCGCCCCGGTGGCGACCGGGAAGCGCACCTCGGTGACCAGCTCGTCGGGCTCGAGCGCGGTGGTGAAGAGGTCCCGGTAGAAGTCGGCGGCGCGGTGGGTGCGCCTGCTGGTGACGATCTCCGCGTCGAGCATCAGCGCCAGCGCGTTGTAGTCGCCGGCGGCGTCGCCGTGGGCGATCACCCCGCCGACCGTCCCCAGGTTGCGGACCTGGTTGTCGCCGACGTCGGTGGCAACCTGGGCGAGCAGGGGAAGGGAGGAGCGGACCACGTCGCTGGTCGGGATGTCGACGTGCCGCACCAGGGCGCCGACCACCAGGGTGCCGTTCTCGCGGCGGATGCCGTCGAGGCCGGCGATGCGCCCGATGTCGACCAGGGCGGAGGGCTGCGCCAGCCGCAGCCGCATCAGCGGGATCAGGCTCTGGCCGCCGGCCAGCACCTTGGCGTCCTCGCCGTACCTGCGCAGATGGGAGGCGGCCTCGTCCACCGAGGCGGCGACGGCGTACTCGAAGGCTGCCGGGATCACGCGCGGGCCTCCTGGATGAGCGACCAGATGCGATCGGGCCTGGCCGGCATCTCCACGTGCCTGATGCCGAACGGGGAGAGGGCGTCGACGATGGCGTTGATCACCGCCGCACTGGCCGCGATCGTGCCCGCCTCGCCGATGCCCTTGACCCCCAGCTCGTTGGTGGGGCTGGGGGTGACGGTGCGGTCGAGCTCGTAGCGCGGCATCTCCGCCATCGTGGGCACCAGGTAGTCGAGCAGGGTGCCGGTGAGCAGCTGGCCGCTCTCGTCGTCGTAGGCGACCTCCTCGAAGAGGGCCTGGGCGATGCCCTGGGCGATCCCCCCGTGGAGCTGGCCGTCGACGATCATCGGGTTGATCACGTTGCCGCAGTCGTCGACGGCGACGTAGCGCTGCAGGTCGACGCCGCCGGTCTCGGGGTCGACCTCGACCACGCAGATGTGGCAGCCGAAGGGCCAGACGAAGTTGGGCGGGTCGAAGTAGGTGATCGCCTCCAGCCCCTGCTCCATCCCCTCGGGAAGGCCGGCGCCGTAGGAGGCGAAGGCGAGCTCGCCGAGCACCTTGGCGTTGTCGGGGCTGCCCTTCACGAAGAAGCGGCCCTGGTCGAAGACCACGTCGTCCTCGGCCGCCTCGAAGATGTGGGCGGCGAGCCGCCTCGCCTTCTCCACCACCTTCTGGCACGACTTGAGGATGGAGATGCCGCCCACGGCGAGGCTGCGCGATCCGTAGGTGCCGTAGCCGAACGGGCTCTCGCCGGTGTCGCCGTGCCGGATGTCGATCGACTCGTAGGGCACGCCGAGGGCGTCGCTGACGATCTGTGCGAAGGTGGTCTCGTGACCCTGCCCGTGGCTGTGGGTACCGGTGCTCACGGTCACCGAGCCGGTGGGATGCACCCGCACCGCGGACGACTCGACCAGGGCGACGCCCGCCGCCGGCGCGGTGGCCGAGCTGGGGCCGAGGCCGCAGATCTCCACCCAGGTGGAGAGCCCGATGCCGAGGTAGCGCCCCTGTTCGCGCAGCTCCCTCTGACGCTTCCGCAGCTCGGTGTAGCCGACGTTCTCGAGGGCGCGGTCGAGGGTCCCCTGGTAGTTCCCGGAGTCGTAGACGAGCCCGAAGTTGTTGGGATGGGGGAAGGCCTCCGGCTGGATGAAGTTCTTCCGCCGCACCTCGACCGGGTCCATGCCCAGCTCGGCGGCGACGAGGTCGACGATCCGCTCCACGAGGTGGGTGGCCTCCGGACGTCCGGCGCCGCGGTAGGGGTCGGTGGAGACCCGGTTGGTGAGGATGCCGAGGCTGCGTCCGTGCACCGCCTTGAAGGTGTAGCAGCCGCCGCCGAGCAGGATGGCGACGGTCTGGAAGGAGCCGAAGACGCCGACGTAGGCGCCGGCGTCGAGCAGCTGGGTGATGCGCAGCCCGAGCAGCGTGCCGTCCCGCCTGGCACCCACCTCGAGGTCGAAGATCTGGCCGCGGCCGTGGGTGGTGGCCTGCAGCCCCTCGCTGCGGCTCTCGATCCACTTCACCGGCCGGCCGATCAGCCTGGAGCTCGCGCAGGCCAGGTACTCCTCGGGATAGGGGCGCAGCTTCGCTCCGAAGCCGCCGCCGACGTCGTTGGACACCACCCGCATCTGCGCCTCGGTGAGGCCCAGGGTGCCGCTGATGAAGAGGCGCAGGAAGTGGGGCACCTGGGTCGACGTCCACAGCGTCAGCCGGCTGCCGAAGGGCACCCACTCGGCGATGCAGCCACGACCCTCCATGGCCAGGGGGAAGAGCCGCTGCTGGGTGACGCGCAGCGACAGGGTCACCTCCGCCTCGGCCATCGCCGCGTCGATGTCGCCCCCGGGGAAGATGGCCTCCCAGGCGATGTTGTCGGGCGCCCCGGTGTGCGCGGTGGGGCTGCCGGGCTCGATCGCCCTCTCCAGGTCGATCACCGCCGGGAGCGGGTCGTACTCGACGCTCACCAGCTGGGCGGCGTCGTCGGCGACGTAGCGGTCGCCGGCCAGCACGACGGCGACCGGCTCACCCTGGTACACCGCCTCGC
>JAXDLS010000011.1:0-2561 GCA_034666485.1 Chloroflexota bacterium | reverse complement strand
CTGGTAGGCTGCGGACGCGGCGCGTGATCCAGGACGGACGGCAATCGAGACGATGACGGGCTCCTCTCCGATTCCCAGGGATGCGTCCCCGGCGACGTCCAAGGGGCGGGCGACGCGTGCACGAATCGTCGACGCGGCGGCCGGGCTCGTTTACGAGCGCGGGGTCGCGGGTACGAGCCTCGACGACGTGGGGCTGGCCGCCGGCGTCGGCCGCTCCCAGCTCTACCACTACTTCGCCGACAAGGGGGAGTTGATCCGCGCGGTGATCAGCCATGCGACCGATGAGGTGCTCGACGCCCAGGAGCCGTATCTCCACCACCTGGACTCCTGGGAGGCCTGGGAGTCCTGGCGGGAGATCGTCGTCGACCTGCAGCGGCGGCGCCACCACGGGGGCTGTCCCCTCGGATCGCTGGCGTCCGAGCTGGCCGACGTCGACGAGCGGGCGCGCGAGCTCCTCGCCGGCGGGTTCGACCGCTGGGAGGCTGCGTTCCGCGAGGGCCTCGACGCCATGCGGACGAGGGGTCTGCTCCCTGCCGACGCGGACACCCACGCCCTCGCCCTGACCGTGCTCGCCGCGCTCCAGGGCGGCCTCCTGCTCTCCCGGACCCGGCGCGACACCGCACCGCTCGAGGTTGCCCTCGATGGCGCCCTCGCCACCATCCGCGCCGCCGCCGCGCGACCGACCAGGCCGAGCCCGGCTCGGCCTCCACGAAGGAACCCATGACCTCCCCGAACCCTCCCACCCCGGTGGTGACCGACGAGTCCGCCTTTCCGACCCTCGACGACTCCGAGCTCGCATCTCTGGAGCCGCTCGGCAGCCATCGAACGGTCGACGTCGGGGAGTACCTCTACCGCGAGGGTGACCCCGCCTACGACTTCTACGTCGTCCTCTCGGGCCGGGTGGACATCGTCCTCAGCGCCGGCGGCGAGGAGCTGCTCATCGCCAGCCACGATCGCGGACGCTTCCTCGGCGAGCTGAACCTCCTCACCCGCCAGAGGGTCTTCGTGTCGGCGCGGGTCGGCGAGGCCGGCGAGGTCCTGGTCGTGCCGGCCGATGCGCTCCGGCGGGTCATCGCCACCCTGCCCAGGCTCAGCGACAAGATCCTCGCCGCGTTCATGGCCCGCCGGACCGCGCTCCTCACCGGCGCCGCGGCGGCCACGCGTGTGGTGGGCTCCCGGTTCTCGCCGGAGTCCCTCCAGGTCCGCGAGTTCCTCGCCCGGAGCCGCCTGCCCCACGAGTGGCTCGACCCCGACGCCGACCCGCAGGTGGAGAGCCTGCTCCGGGAGTTCGGCATCCAGCCGTCGGAGCTGCCGGTCGTCATCGTCTCCGGCACGGTCCTCCGCCGGCCCAGCCCCGGGGCGCTCGCCGAGTACCTCGGGCTCACGGTGGGAAACCTCCCCAGCCGCTGCTTCGACCTCGTCGTCGTCGGCGCCGGGCCGGGGGGCCTCGCGGCGGCGGTCTACGGGGCGTCCGAGGGCCTGCGGACGCTGATGCTGGACAGTGTCGCCTCCGGCGGCCAGGCCGGGACGAGCTCGAGGATCGAGAACTACTTCGGCTTCCCCCTCGGCGTCTCCGGCGGCGATCTCACCCAGCGCGGGCTGGTGCAGGCCGAGAAGTTCGGCGCTCAGCTCAGCGCACCCTGCGCGGCGAGTGCGCTGCGGGAGGAGGCCGGCCATCTCGTCATCGACCTCTCCGACCGCACGTCCGTCGCCGGGCGGGCGGTGATCGTGGCATCGGGCGCTCGCTACCGGCGGCTCGCGGTCGATCGCCTGCAGGAGTTCGAGGGGAGAGGCGTCTACTACGCCGCCACCGACGTGGAGGCGCGCCAGTGCGCCGGGAACCCCGTCGTGGTCGTCGGTGGCGGCAACTCCGCCGGACAGGCGGCGGCGTACCTCGCCGACCTGGGAAGTCCGGTGACCGTGGTCATCAGAGGGCCGGAGCTCGACGCCCAGATGTCCCGCTACCTCGTCGACCGTTTGGAGAATCACCCCAATGTGCAGGTCATGACCCAGACCAACATCGTGGGGCTCGACGGAGACGAGACGCTCGGCGGCGTCACCGTCGCCGGACCCGCCGGCGAGGCGGCCCTGCCCTGCGTGTCGCTGTTCTCGTTCACCGGCGCCGACCCCGCATCCGAGTGGCTGTCGGGGTGCACCGCCCTCGATGACCGCGGCTTCGTCCTCACCGACCGGTCGCTGACCGACGACCGGCTCGACGAGCGGTGGCGAGCGCTCGGACGGCGACCTCTTCCGTTCGAGACGAGCTCGCCGGGGCTGTTCGCTGTGGGAGACGTCCGCTCCGGGTCGGTGAAGCGGGTGGCGGCGGCGGTCGGCGAGGGGTCCGCCGCGGTGCGCTCGGTCCACGAGCATCTCGCGTTCATCCCGCGCTGACGGGGCGGAGGGCCGGCCAGCACGTGTCAGGCTGTGGGCGTGGGGCGCAGTTCGACGATGGCGATGGGACGTTCCGTCTTCTTCTGGTACTGTGTGTACCGCTGCTTGTTCACGGCGTTGACGATCGTCCAGCGACGCGTGTAGTCGGGGTCGTCGGGCAGGGTTGGGCG
>JAXDLS010000010.1:0-4973 GCA_034666485.1 Chloroflexota bacterium | reverse complement strand
TCGCGGTAGATCGCGAGCGCCTTGAGCCCCATCTTCCAGCCGTCCATGTAGGCGCGCTCGACGTCGTCGACGGTCGCGTCCTGCGGCATGTTCACGGTCTTGCTGATCGCGCCGCTCAGGAACGGCTGCACCGCACCCATCATGCGCACGTGGCCCTGCCAGGCGATGGAGCGAGCGCCGCCGGCGGGCTTGAAGGCGCAGTCGAAGACGGCGAGGTCCTCCTCGCGCAGGTGGGGCGCGCCCTCGATGGTGTCCTTGGCGTCGATGTGGGCGACGATGTCCCTGACCGCGGCCTCGCCGTAGCCGAGGCGGCGCAGCGCCAGCGGGACGGTGCCGTTGACGAGCTTCAGCATGCCGCCGCCGACCAGCTTCTTGTACTTGACCAGCGCGATGTCGGGCTCGACACCGGTGGTATCGCAGTCCATCATGAAGCCGATGGTGTTGTGGCTGACGAAGCCGTTGGCCACGTAGGTGACGTTGTCCGGCACGGAGAGGTCGAGGGTGAGGTCCTCCTCGCCCAGGGTCACGGTCTCGACCTCGTCGTAGAAGAAGGACAGCGACTGCCGGAGCTCGACATCGCCGGTCCGCTCGAGCAGTGCGGTCGCGGCGCGCCTGGTGACCGTTCCGCTGCGGCGGTACTCCATGAGCAGGGTCTTGCGCAGCGAGTCGTTCTCCGGTGCCAGCGCATCGATGGACTGCCGCGTGATGGGCACGTGGTCGTGCCGCGACGCCTGACGGTGGTCACCGGCTCCGCAGAGCGCGCGCTTGCGGGCCGAGACGAAGCCCACCTCGGTGGCGAACCGCGCCCCCACGGCCACATTGAGCAGGCGGACGCGGTACTTCGTCCGTGCTCCCCAGGACCCCCTGCCGGGCTGGTGGACATCGAGGGTGGTGACGAACCCCAGCGCCAGGAGCAGCGCCTGCATGTCCCGCGCCAGCGACTCGGTCACCGTGGTGAACGATGGGTAGCCGGAGCTGATGGTGCCGTCGGCCTCGAAGAGGCCGCGAGTGAACGCCGCGTAGGCGGCGGGACTGTTGGTGTGCAGGACGGCATCGGGAATGTGGGCCAGCCATCCCTTCCCGCGATGGCCGTCGCCGGGGCCCTTCTTGGCGAAGCCGCAGGACTCCCACCACATCACCAGGCGCACCGAGGTCAGCGCGACCTCGATGTACGAGGGCTTGACGGTGATGGCCGCCCTGATGGCGAACAGGCGCCGTCCGAGATCGGCGAGGTGCTCGGCGAGGTCGGCATCCTGAGGGCTGACGCAGAACCGAAGCGATTTCGAGTGGAGTGAGCCGTCACCCATGAAGTAGCCAACGAGCTCGGCGAGCTCGGGCGTGACATACCGTGGCGCCGTGGTCTCGTGGTCCGCCGTCCAGTAGGCGTCGGGGAGCGGCGGGAGGGCCACCGGGACGGGCTCACCCACCATGCCGCCGAGCATCATCGGCACACGGTCGCCACTGCGCACGTCGGCCAGCCGCCGCCACTGCCACCGGCCGTCGGCGTCGACGACCTTCACCTTGTGGGTGGTGGTTCCGCGGATCCGGTACCCGCGTCGCGTGGCCACCGTCACCACCGGCTCCACGCCGTTCACGTAGAACCTGTTGGCCCGGCGGGGTCCCTCGTGCGTGGCGACCTCGACGTCGAGGTCCTGCCACTTCGCGCCGTTGGGATTCCCCAGGCTGCGCAGCCGCACCAGCCCGCGACTCGTGGTCACGAGAGTGTCGGGCGTGAGGCAGCCGGTGGGAGCGAGCACCGTCGCCTGCCCGTTGCGGTAGCCGTGCACCGCGCCCAGCTCGTGGGCCTCGTCCCAGGCGCGCCGGGCGGCGGTGAGCAGCTGGGTCTCGACGTGGTCGTCGGCGATGCGGTACGCGGCCTCGCGATGCTTGCCGATCACCCGAAGCATCGGCTGGCGATTGTCGTCGTAGCCGTCGAAGGGGCCGACCTCGCGGGCGATGCGTGCCGACTGCGCGTATGCCTCCCCGGTCATGGTGGCGGTGATGCAGGACGCGAGCTCGCGTCCCTGCGGCGAGTCGTAGGGTGCGCCGCGCGCCATCAGCAGCGCGCCGAGGTTGGCGTAGCCCAGCCCCAGGGGCCGGAAGCGCTCGCTGTTCGCAGCGATCCTCTCGGTCGGATAGCTGGCGTTGCTGACCAGGATCTCCATCGCGGTGATGGTGATCGACACCGCGTGGCGGAACCCCTCGACGTCGAAGGTGCCGTCCTCGCGCAGGAAGGTCATCAGATTCAACGACGCCAGATTGCAGGCTGTGTCGTCGAGGTACATGAATTCACTACATGGATTACTGGCGTTGATCCGCGCCGAGTTCGACGAGGTGTGCCAGTCGTTGATGGTGGTGTCGTACTGGATGCCGGGATCGCCGCACTGGTGCGCCGACTCCGCCATCAGGCGCATCAGCTCGCGCGCCTTGATGGTGCCGAGGATGCGATGCGGATCGGTGACCGCGGGCAGCCTCCAGTCGCGGTCCTCGATCACCGCGCGCATGAAGTCGTCGGTGACCCGGACCGAGTTGTTGCTGTTCTGGAAGAAGATCGACGCGTAGGCCTCGCCGGTGAACGCGCCGTCGTAGCCGGCGTCGATCAGCGCCCAGGCCTTGCGCTCCTCGGTCACCTTGCAGGTGATGAACTCGCGGATGTCGGGGTGGTCGACGTTGAGGATCACCATCTTGGCGGCGCGCCGGGTGGTGCCCCCCGACTTGATGACACCGGCGAACGCGTCGAAGCCGCGCATGAAGGAGACCGGGCCGCTGGCCGCGCCACCGCCGGCGAGCGCCTCCTGGGAGGAGCGGATCGGGCTGAGGTTGGTGCCGGTGCCGCTGCCGTACTTGAAGAGCATGCCCTCGGTGTGCGCCAGCTTCAGGATCGAGTCCATCGTGTCCTCGACGCTGTTGATGAAGCACGCCGAGGCCTGGGGGCGGGTGCCGGGGACGCCGACGTTGAACCAGACCGGGCTGTTGAAGGACATCATCTGGTGGAGCACCAGGTGGGTCAGCTCGTCCTGGAAGGCGCGGGCCGACTCGGGCCCGGCCAGGTAGCCGCCCTCCAGCCCCCAGGCGGCGATGGTGTCGGCCACCCGGGAGATCACCTGGCGGACGCTGGTCTCGCGCCGCGGGGTGTCGAGGGGGCCGCGGAAGTACTTGCTCACCACCACGTTGGTGGCCATCTGCGACCACGACGCCGGGACCTCGCAGTCGCGCTGCTCGAAGACGGTCTCGCCCTTCTCGTTGCCGATGGCCGCGGTGCGCCTCTCCCACTGCACCTCGTCGAAGGGGTGGACGCCCTCGCGGGTGAAGCGCCGCTCGATGCGCAGACCGCCCGGGGCGGTGCTGGCCGAGCGCCGCTCCGCCTTCTGGCCGCGACCGGCGGCCGGCTCGCCCCGGCGTCCCGCGCGCACGCCGCGCACGTCCGCCACGGGCTCGGGGGCCGGGGCGTCGAGGTCGTCGGACGATCCGGAGGAGGGCAGGGGGTTATCCACGGTTCGCTCTCCGATAGGGCTGAGGTCCGCTGCGCGCGGGTGACGTCGAGTGGGGCCACGCAGCTCCCGACCCGTCTCCCCAGGGCTTCCCCGGGGGAAGTCCATTTTCCCACATGATTCCCACATGTTGGGGTTCCTGCGGCCGGAGGCCCCTAGATATTGAGCTTCTGGGCAGGCTCCGTCAAGGGCCCCACCGCTCATTCCGGCGATCGTCGGAACCCGTCATGCTGTACGGGATGAAGGCGCCCGTCCTCTGCCTCGACTGTCGCGAGCACTACATGGAGCTCGACCTGGGCCGCGACCACCAGCACCTCACCTGCCCGGGCTGCGAGCGGGTGTGGTGCGCGGTCTGCATCGCCCGGATCGAGGTGCCGATCAGCGAGGAGTGGCAGCGCCGCCGCCGGGTGGCCCACCTGAACTGATCCGCGCCGACTCCGTCGGCGCGCGCCCAGGTGCCACCATAGGGACCCATCCCAGCGAGGTCCAACGAGGAGACATGCCCGACACCGTGCCCGTGACCCTGCCCGTCATGGGCGAGTCGGTCACCGAGGGGACCATCGTCGAATGGCGGCGGAAGCCCGGGGAGGCGGTCACCGAGGGAGAGGTCCTCGCCGACGTGACCACCGACAAGGTCGACGTCGAGGTGCCCGCCCCGGTCACCGGCGTGCTCGTCCGGGTGCTGGTCGAGGCCGGCGCCTCCGCCGTCGTGGGCGCGGTGATCGGCGAGATCGCCGCCGGCGCCACCGCCGACGCCTCTCCGGCACCGGCACCCGCCCCCGCTCCCGCCGCTGGCCCGCGCGCCGAGGCGTCCACGTCCCCGCCGAAGCCGGCCGCCCGCGGCCGCGGTCGCGTCACCGCCGCGGAGGGGAACGGCGCCGAGCCCGCTCCGGCGGGGGTGGACCGGGTCGAGGTCACCCTGCCCGCGATGGGCGAGTCGGTGACCGAGGGCACCGTCAGCCGCTGGCTGAAGCGGGTGGGCGACCCGGTCAGCCGCGACGAGCCGCTGGTCGAGGTGACCACCGACAAGGTCGACGTCGAGGTCCCCGCCCCGGCCACCGGGCACCTCTCGGAGATCCTCGCCGAGGCCGGCGCCTCCGTGCAGGTGGGCGGCGTGCTCGGGGTGGTCACCGCCGGGGACGCCGCCGAGACCGGTGCGCCGGCCTCCCCACCGCCGTCCGCCGCGACCGCGGGCGCGGCACCGCCGTCGCCGCCGGCCGCCGACGGCGCCGCCGCGGAGGTGGTCGAGCCTCCCGCTCCACCGGCCGCGCCCACCTCGCCGCACCGGCCGGACCTCGCCGCCTCGCCGCTGGCCCGGCGCGCCGCCGCCATCCGGGGCCTCGACCTCGCCCTGGTGCGGGGCAGCGGCCCCGCCGGCCTGGTGCGCGGCCGCGACGTCACCGCGGCCGCCTCGACCCGATCCCCCGCTCCCGCCGCCGCGCCCACCCTCCCGGAGGCCCCTACCGCCGGCGCCGTCCCGCT
>JAXDLS010000009.1:0-3598 GCA_034666485.1 Chloroflexota bacterium | reverse complement strand
AGCCCGCCGATCGCCGAGCGGGCCTCGTCGAGGGCGGCGGCGGCGAGGTCCCGGGCGGCGCCGATCTGGATGGCCACCTGGGCGCTCTCCGGCGGCAGCGTCTCGGCGGCGGCGCAGAGGTGATAGTGGAGGCTGACGATCCGCTGGCTGATGCCGTCGTGGATCTCGGCCGCCAGCCGCTGGCGCTCGGCCTCCTGGAGCTCGAGGGTGTGCTGGGCGAACCGCTCCGCCGCCTCCTCACGCTCGGCGAGGCGGGTGTAGAGGCGGGCGTTGTCGACCGCGCCCGCCATCAGGTTGGCGTCGTGGCCGACCAGGCTCACCTTGTCCGGCGAGAAGTGGCGGCGGCTCTCGGAGTGGACGTTGAGCACCCCCACCAGATGGCCGGGGCGGCTGATCATCGGCACCGAGAGCAGCGAGGCGTAGTTCTCGCCGCGCAGCTCGGGGAAGTAGCGGTAGCGGGGGTCGCTCCACTTGTCCTCGACCACCGCGGGCTCGCCGTGGAGCGCCACCCATCCCGCCACCCCCTCGCCGACGGCGAGCTCGATGGTGCCGGCGAGCTCGTCGAAGGGCGGCGTGCCCCCGGCGAGCACCAGCCGCCGGCCGGTCTCGTCGAGGACGTGCACGAAGCAGACGTCGGCGGCGGTGACCTCGATCATCAGCTGGGCGAGCCGGCGCACCGTGCCGTCGAGGTCGAGCCCCGCCGAGAAGGTCGCGATGATGCGCCGGAGCAGCTCGTTCTCCTCCTGCGCCTGGGGGGAGTGGAGCTGGGCTCCGGCCTCGTCGACGCTCAGTGGAAGAGGCCCTCGCGCAGCGCCACCGCGACCGCCTGGGCGCGCTCTCCGACCTCGAGCTTGCGGTAGATCGAGCGGGTGTGGCTCTTCACCGTCTCCTCGCCGACGAAGAGGCGCTGGGCGATGGCCCGGTTGCTGAGCCCGCCGACCATGAGCTGGAGCACCTCGCTCTCGCGCTGGCTCAGCCCGAGGTGGGCGCCCGGCCAGAACTCGCCGCTCTGGAGCCGGGCCGCCGCCAGCGCCACCCGCCCGGCCATCGACGGGTCGATGACGATCTCGCCGTCGCGGGCGCGCTCGAGGTGGTCGACGAGCTCGGCGCCGGTCACCCGCTTGAGCAGGAAGCCCGCCGCCCCCAGCCGCAGCGCCTGGAAGAGGTACTGCTCGTCGTCGTAGACGGTGAGGAAGACCACCTTCGTCTGGGGGCGGGCGCGCACCACCTCGCTGCAGATGTCGAGCCCGCTCTGGCCGCGCAGCCGGACATCGAGGAGGACGACATCGGGGGGGTCGCTGCGCAGCCGGGCGAGCACCCCCTCGAGGGTGCTGCAGTCGCCGACGACCTCGACCCGGCCCGGGTAGTTGGCGAGCATGGCGCGCAGGCCGTCGATCACCATCTGGTGGTCGTCCACCAGCAGCACCCGCAGCCGCACCCGCGGCGTGGGCGCCTGCGCCGCCACCTCCGGTGTGGCGGCCGGCGGTTCCACCGTCCCCGACATGTCGCTCCCCTGACACGCCGCAAGGGCGGCCGTGCGGGTCCACTCGAGCTCGCCCGACGGGCTCCGTCGACGGCGCCGCGACGGCGTGCGACGATAGGGCGCTGGGCCTCCCCGCATCATTCCCCCTCGTGGGGGAGGCTCCGGCCGTGGCGCAGCGGTAACGTCGTCGGGACAGGCTGAGGAGGAGTGGGTATGCCCGAGAAGCTGATGGCCATGCGGCGCGCACGAAGCGCTACGACGGTGCGCACCCGGCGCCCTGTCATGCTGGCCATCGCCGGGGACAGCGCCTCGGGGAAGACCACGCTCACCGCCGGCCTGGTGGAGGCGCTCCGCCACCTGCGGGTCACCGCGGTCTGCGCTGACGACTACCACCGGTACGACCGGGAGGAGCGCAAGCACCTCCCCTTCACCCCGCTGCACCCCGAGTGCAACCACATCGACATCATGGAGCAGCACCTGCAGCTGCTCGCCACCGGCCAGCCGATCCTCAAGCCGGTCTACAACCATCGCACCGGCACCTTCGGACGCCCCGAGCTGATCGAGCCCAGCGACATCGTCATCGTCGAGGGCCTCCTGCCGATCTACACCAAGCTGGCCCGCGCCTGCTTCGACGTCACCGTCTACATGGACCCGCCCGAGGACATCCGCCAGGGCTGGAAGATCGACCGCGACTGCCGCAAGCGCGGCTACTCGGTGGGCCAGGTGCTCGCCGAGCTGACCCGCCGGGAGCCCGAGTCGTCGCAGTTCATCCGTCCCCAGCGCCGGCACGCCGACGTGGTGGTGCAGTTCGCCCCCCTCCACCACAACTCCAACGGCGACAACGGACACACCCACCCGGGCCGCCCCGCCACCGGCGGCAGCGACCATCCGCTCAGCGCCACGCTGCTGCTCCGGCCCACCATCCGCCACCCCGACCTCTCCGCCGTGCTCACCGACGACAACCGGCGCGCCATCCACCTCAAGCTGGTGCGCGACGAGGACGGCAAGCCGGTCGACGCCCTGCACGTCCACGGCCATGCGCCCAAGGAGCACAGCGCCGAGGTCGAGCGGCACATCTGGAACCTCCTCGGCGAGGAGGAGCCGGTGCCCACCTCGCTGGGCCAGCTCGAGGGCGTCCAGCGCAGCGAGCCCCTCGCCCTGACCCAGCTGGTGCTGCTGTACCACCTCCTGCGACTGATCCAGGACGGAGAGGCGTAGCACCCCGGCCCGCGGGGGCCTTCGGCCGGACGCCGGCTACCCGCCGGCGCCACCCGCGAGAGACTCGTCCAGCAGCTCCGCGATGTCCCGGACGACCAGTGCGCCCTCGTTGCCGGTGCTCTTCACCGCGTCCTCGAAGAGCGACACCTCGAAGGGACAGCAGACCGCCAGCACCTCGGCGCCGGTGGCGACCGCCTCGCGGACGCGGACCTCGGCGAGCCGCTCCTCGGCGTGCTCCCTGACGAACGAGCTGTTCCACATCCCGCCGCCCCCGCCGCCGCAGCAGTAGCCGTTGGCCCGGCAGTGGGCCATCTCGGTGAGGGTGAGGCCGGGGATCGCCTCGATCAGCCGGCGCGGCGACTCGAACTCGCCGTTGTGGCGGCCCAGGTAGCAGGGGTCGTGGAAGGTGACCCGGCGCGGCGCCACCGGCTTCAGGTCGAGCTCGCCGAGCCGGCCGGCCAGGAACTGCGTGTAGTGCTGGACGGGAAGGGCCTCGCCGCCGTTGAGCGCCGGGTAGAGGTTGCGGAAGGCGTTGTAGGCGTGGGGATCGGGGGTGACGATCAGTGAGAACTCGTGGCCGCGCAGGGTCTCGAGGTTCCTCTCCGCCGCCTCCTCGAAGATGCCGATCTCGCCGGCGAGCCGCTGGGAGTCGGCGACGCAGCGCTCCTCGGTGCCGAGGATGCCGAAGTCGACGCCGAGCGCGGTGAGGATCCGCGCCGTCGCCTGCGCGGCGGCGTTCCCCCGGGGGTGGTAGGCCCAGTAGCACTCGACCCAGAGGAGCACGTCGACCGGGCGCCGGGCCTTCGAGAGCACCGGCACCTCGACGCCGGCGCCCGCGGTCCAGTCGGCGCGCCGGCGCGCCGGCAGCCCGAGCGGGTTGCCGTGGCGGGTGGTGTT
>JAXDLS010000008.1:0-3638 GCA_034666485.1 Chloroflexota bacterium | reverse complement strand
GAGGGAGGGGACCAGCTCCCAGTAGGGGGTGCGCGCCCCCGCCATCGCCAGCCCCAGCAGCCCGCCCGCGCCGAGGGCCAGGCCGATCACCATCGCCGTGCGCGGACCGGACCGGCCGGTGAGCCGGCCGGAGAGGAGCGAGCCCACGCTGACCAGTCCCGCCTCGGGAAGCAGCGCCAGCCCCGCCTGCAGCGGCGACAGCTGGCGGACCTGCTGGAGATACAGGTTGACGACGAAGAGCTGCCCGTAGAAGCCCAGGTTGATGAGCAGCCCCACCGCTGCCCCGGTGCGGACGGCAGGCCTCGAGAGCAGCCCGGGTGGCAGCATGGGATCGGCCGTGCGCCGCTCGGCGAGGAGGAAGGCACCGATCCCCAGCGGCACCAGGGCGAGGGCGGTGACGACCAGCGGATCGCCCCATCCTCGAGAACCGGACTCGACGAGCCCGAGGCTGAGGGCTCCGAGGGTGAGCAGGGCGAGCAGCTGGCCGGCGGGGTCGAGGCCCCGGCCGCGGTCGGCGCGAGAGCGCGCACAGTACCGGGCGGTCAGCACCAGGCACGCGACGCCGACCGGCAGGTTGACCGCGAAGACCCAACGCCAGCCCGCCGACGCGGTGAGCAGGCCGCCGAGCACCGGACCGGCGGCGGCACCGACACCGCCGACGCCGCCCCAGATGCCGACGGCCCTCGCCCGCGCCGCCGGGTCCGGCGCGGCGGCGCGCAGCAGCGCCAGCGAGGTGGGCACGCTGAGCGCGGCGCCGGCTCCCTGGACGGTCCGGGCGAGCACCAGCGTGGTCGATGTCGGGGCGAGTGCGCATGCCGACGAGGCGAGGGTGAAGACCCCCACGCCGGTCTGGAAGACGCCTCGGCTGCCGAGGCGGTCGCCGAGTGCGCCGCCCGAGAGCAGCAGGGCGGCGAAGGCCAGGGTGTAGCCGTTCACCACCCACTGCAGGCCGCTCACCCCGGTGCCGAGGTCGCGGCGCAGCGCCGGGAGGGCCGAGTTCACGATGGTGGTGTCGAGGATGACCATGAAGAATCCCGCGCAGATCGCCGCCAGCGGCAGCGCGCGCAGACGCGGTGCGTCGCTCGTGCGCTTCATGCCGCCATCGTCGCCCGGGGTCGCTTCGGCCTCGGCCGAAGCAACGCGCTGCTACGGTGGGACGATGACCCAGGGAGAGGTCGACGTCTCCGTCCCCGCCGGGCTGCTCGCCGACGCCGGCCGGGCACGCATCCTCTTCGCGCTGTCCGATGGGCGCGCGCTCGCCGCATCGGTGCTGGCCGGCGAGGCCG
The DNA here is from genome assembly GCA_034666485.1 of Chloroflexota bacterium. Lineage (GTDB taxonomy): Bacteria > Chloroflexota > Dormibacteria > Aeolococcales > Aeolococcaceae > CF-96. Next base: position 2,352 of record JAXDLS010000008.1, on the reverse strand, counting down.
AGGTGGCGCCGTCGACGGCGAGCGAGCACCTCGGCCGGCTGGTCGACGCGGGCATGCTCAGTGTCGAGCCCCAGGGTCGCCACCGCTACTACCGGATCGCCCGCCCGGAGGTGATCCAGGCGCTCGAGGCGCTGGCCACGCTCTCCGCTCCGCGCCCGGTCCGGTCGCTGCGCCAGGGCCACCGCGCCGAGCAGGTGCGCCGGGCCCGGATGTGCTACGACCACCTGGCGGGACGCCTCGGGGTGGAGGTGATGAGCCGCCTGCTGGAGCGGGGGCTGCTCGAGGGCGGCGACGGTCTCCACCATCCGGAGAACGCCCGCCACGACCGGCTCTCGGCGCCCGGCCACGACATCGACTACCGTCTCACCGCCGCCGGCGAGGAGGCGATGCGCGGTCTCGGCGTCGACCTCCCCGCCCTGCGCGCGGGGCGCCGCCCGCTCATCCGCTACTGCCTCGACTGGTCGGAGCAGCGCCATCATCTCGCCGGCTCCCTGGGCGCGGCGATCGCCCGCTCCCTGCTCGACCGCGCCTGGATCCGCCGTGGGCGGGTCAGCCGGGCGGTGCAGCTCACCGAGGCGGGCCGCGACGGACTCGCCGCCGGCCTCGGGCTCCGGTTCGACGAGGGTGGCCCCGGCTCCGATGGCTCGGCTGCACCGGCATGGCGCGAACCCGACATTTGAGCGATTTACATTCTGATATCCCTCGTGTAGGCTTCCTTCACGAGGGGTGGGGGGACGGTCCGGTCGCTCCCGCCACCCTCTCGACGTGAGCAGACTGAGGAGGTCGCAGCGTGCTCAGCGCTCCCACCCCACACGTCGTGGGCACCCCGACCGGCGCGTGCGCCTGTCCGCACTGCTCCGCCTCCTGGGACGAGGAGGTGACCCGGGCGTCCAGCTGGCTGGGCGCGGGGTCGCAGCTGGAGGGTCTCTGCGACTGCGGGTCCTACCTGGTCTGGGAGCACCGGCCGCGCGGCAGCTGGACGCTGACCGGCTGGGTGCCGCCCGACCGCGCGGCCCCCTGACCGTCCGGCGTCCTCAGGCGGAGTGCCGCAGGGTCACGCTGATCCGCGGCCCGGCGGACGCCACCTTGGGGATGGTGTGCTGCCACCGCCGCTGGGTGGTGCCCCCCATGACGACGAGGTCGCCGTGCCGGGGGTCGAGGGTGAGCCGTGTCGCCCCGCCGCGCGGGCGCAGCAGGAAGCGCCGCGGATGGCCGAAGGAGACGATGGCGACCAGCGGGTCGACCACGGTGCGCGCGATCCGGTCGCCGTGCCAGGCCACGCTGTCGCGCCCGTCCCGGTACAGGTTGGCGCTGACCGAGTCGAAGGGTCGCCGGTACCGGTCCACCAGCGCGGCACGGATGTCCTCGAGGGCGGACGGAAGGGTCACCTCTCCCGGGCGGTAGGGCCAGCGCGCGATCAGCCGCGGGGTGGCGATGGTGCGGCCGTACAGCTCCTGCTCGGTCTCCTCCCACGGCGCCGCCTCGAGCAGCCACGAGAACATCTCGTCGGCGTGCTCCAGCCAGCCGGGGACGTGGTCGACCCAGGCGGAGGCATCGAGCTGGTGACGCACCAGCCCGCGGAAGTCGTGATCCACTCGGGGCGCGCCGGACTCCTCGAAGAGCGACGTCTGCCACACGAGCCGGGGGGCCTCGGGCATGACCGTGCGAGCGTACCCCGCGGCCGCCGGCGTCACTCCTCCCTCGAACGGTCGGGCATAGACTGCTCCACCCATGCCCGACGCCGACCGGACCCTCGCGCCGCGCACCGCCGGCACCCCGGTGCGGCTGGCCGACGCCCACCGCTGGAAGGAGCTCGCTGAGGACAGCACCCGCGGCTGGTTCGACCTGCGCAGCGAGGACCTCGGTGACGTGCCGGTGCGCATCATCATGACCCACAGGCTGCTCGAGGACCTGGAGGACACCGTCTACCGTCAGATCGTCAACGCCGCCCACTTCCCCGGCGTGCGGATGGTGTGCATCACCCCCGACGCACACCACGGCTACGGCGTGCCGGTGGGCAGCGTGATCCTGACCGACGGCCCGGTCGCCATGGGCCCGGTCGGCTACGACATCGGCTGCGGCATGGTCTCGGCGCGCAGCGACGTGCCCGCGCGGGCGGCGACCCGCGACTGCTGCCTGCGGTTCAACCGCGAGGTGATCGAGCGCATCGGCATGGGCGCCGGCAGTGCGGGGCGCACCGCGCGCCTGTCGGGCATCGACCGCGGCGAGTTCCAGCGCATCATCCGCGGCGGCGCCGACCACTACGTCTCCCGGTACGGCGACCGGGTCGACCGCCAGCGCGCCGAGCGCCAGGTCATCCCCGTCGACGACGACTGGGACGTCCCCTGGCAC
>JAXDLS010000007.1:0-2626 GCA_034666485.1 Chloroflexota bacterium | reverse complement strand
CCGCGTCCTCGACCGGCGCCTCGCGCAGGCAGGGGGCGGCGACGGGCACGCCGCCGTGACGCTCGACCAGCGCCGCCAGCTCGGCGGCGTGGCGGGTCTGCATCAGCGCGACGACGCGCCCCCCGAGGTGCGGCTCCATCGATGCCGATCCTAGGCGCGCCCTGGCGCAAAGCCATGCGACGCAATGCCCTATGGAGGTGGGCCATGGCTTGGACAGCCCGCAGCGCCCCTGGGAGACGGCACCGGCGAGCGCGTACACTGCCCCGGACTGGCGGTGGTGCAGTGGAGCAGCGACCGGGCGTGAGGTTGACCGTGATCGCGGGGGTTGCGGTGATGCTGGCGGCGTGCGGCGGCAGCCAGGCCCCCGGCACCGGCGCCGACTATGCGAGCGCCGTCAACGGGATCTGCACCCAGCTCGCCACCGACCTGCAGTCGGCGGGGCCGTTGCCGCGGAGCTTCCGCGACCCCGGGGTGCGCCCGCGGCCGCAGGACCTCTCCGCCGCCGCCCTCTTCCTCGACCGCAACGTCGCCATCCTGCGCACCGCCTCGTCGCGTCTCCACGCGCTGCCCGTCCCCGACGACCAGCGCGACCTGGCGCGGGAGTGGCTCGCCGCCCTCGACACCTTCATCGCGGACCTCGCCGGGGCCGGCGACGCCGCCCGCAGGGCCGACTCCCAGGCCTTCACCACCGCCGCCTTCGAGACCGCCCCGCAGGCGGCCTCCGACCGCGACACCCTGGGCGCCCGGCTCGGCGTCGACGGCTGCGGCTGAGGTCACCGAGGCCATCCGTGCTCATCGGTGACGTCGCCGGGATGGCGCTGCGCCCCTGGCGGCGGGCGCCGCTGCTCGCCGCGGGCCGCCCGCTGGCGCCGGCGGCGGCGGTGGTGACCGCCACCGGCGTGGTGTCGCTGGGGCTGTCGCTCGCCACGGTCGCGGTCGAGCCCGGGAACGCCGGCCAGCGCGCCGCCGACATCGGCGCGTCGGTGACCCTGCCCCTGCTCTTCGCCGGCTTCTGGCTGATCGACGCCCTGGTGGTCGACGCCGTCGCCCAGCTGATGGGCCGGCCGTCGCGGCGCCGCCGCTACCTCGAGGTGAGCGCCTATGCCTGGCCGGTGCTCGCCCTCTTCGGGGTGGTGCGCCTGCTCCAGGCCTCCCTCGACCGCGCCGCGGGGGTGCCCGGGAGCACCGCGGGCATCGCCCTCGGCATCCTCAACTACGCGCTGCTCGCCTGGTTCCTGGTGCTGATCACCACCGCGGTGCAGGCGGTGTACCAGCTGCCCGCCGCGAGTGCCCTGGTGGCGGCGCTGTCGCCGCTCGCGATGGTGGCGGTCGCGATCGTCGCGCTGCTCGTGGTCGGCACCCTCCTCCACGCCGTCGGGGTGGGCTGAGCCCGCCTACGCGGAGGGCTCCTCGGGCCCGGGCTCGGGCGCCGGCCCCCCGGCGGCGGGCCGGCGCCTGCCCCGGCCGGAGACCCCGGGCAGCCGCGGCGGGTCCGGCTCGGGCGGCGGCGTCACCGGGGGAGCCTCGGCGCCCGACGCGGGCCGGCGCCGGCCCGAGATCGAGGGGAGACGGACCCCGGCGGCCCCGGGAACCGGGGCGTCCTCGGTGGCCGGCTCGGGGGCGGACCGTGCCACCGGGCCCGGCGCGGGGACCGGGGGCGGTGAGAGCGGAGGGATGCCCGGCGCCGGCGCCCGCCGGGGCAGAGCGGGGGCGGGCAGCGGCCGGCGCATCTCCAGGGCCACCGCCAGGGGCAGCATCACCGCCACCACCGCGACCACGGCGAGGGCCAGCTCGAGGACCACGGCGAGCCCGAAGTCGGCGATCAGCGGGATGCTGCCGGGGAGCACCCCGCTCAGCGCCAGCACCGCGAAGCCCGCCCCCAGGGTGAGCGCCGAGACGGCGATGGCGCGCCCCACGCCGCTCAGCGCCCTGGCCGCCGCCTCGGCCGGCTCGAGCCCGCCCCACCGCTCCTCGTGGAACCGCTCCAGCAGCACCACGCCGAACTCGGTGCCGAGGGCGACCACCAGCGCGCCGAGCACCACGGTGAGCGGGTTCAGCGAGCCGAGGATGGTGCCGGCGTCGCCGGGGAGGAGCCCCAGCAGGCGCACCACCAGCGGTGCCCACCCGGCGGCGAGGGCGGTCGGGAGCACGGGGAGCAGCGCCCGCCGGGGCTGGCGGAGCAGGGCCAGCAGCAGCAGGGCGACGGCGGCGACGGGGACGAGGTTGAGCAGCAGCGCCCGCGAGGTGAGGGTGTCGTACGCCCGCACCGCGAGCGCGGTCAGCCCGGCCGGCTCGGCGGTGGTCAGCTCCACCGGGCGGGAGCGGGCGATGTCGCTGCGGACCTGGTCGACCAGCCGGGCGAGCTCCGCGGCGGAGGTGATCCGGGTCGCCATCACGATCCGCGCCGAGCGCGGGTCGACCGCCGCCGGGGCGCCCCCCGCCGTGGTGTCGGCGGCCAGCGGCGTGAAGGTGATCGGGTCGACGGCGGGACAGGGCGGAGTGTCGAGGGGGATGCCGCCCACCAGGCTGCGGCTCACCGGTGCGAGCAGCCGCAGCTGGCAGATCACCGCGGTCTGGGGCGGACCGGCGGCCGGCGCCGGGGTGGGCGCAGCCGTCGCCGGCGCCG
>JAXDLS010000006.1:0-10838 GCA_034666485.1 Chloroflexota bacterium | reverse complement strand
ACGTCGTCCACATCGGTGACCCACACAAGGGCGGGGTGTCAACCACGATCGCGCTCGGTGGCCGCAGCCCGGTCGCCGACCTTGTTCTCGATCACCACCGGCCGCACTTCCGGCCCCGGGTGGTGGTCGCGGTGTTGCCGCCGCCGTGTCTGCCGGCCCCACCGCCGCGGGTGCCCTCGGCGAGGCCGATGACGGCGATGCTCACCCCCGGGGCCCGAGCCGCCGTGGGCCAGGTGCTGCTCACCCGGTTCATCGCCTGCGTGGTGCTCTGGGCCGCCGCGGGCACCGCCTACGGCTTCTGGCAGCTGGGCAACGCGCTGGTGCCGCCCAACCAGCACGGCATGGTCACCTGCGTCGTCCCGCGAGGGGTGGGCAGCATCCCCGGCTGCTGAGCCCGTGCACCGGGTCTCGAGGCGCAGAATCCCACTGCTGGACTTCGATGACGAGGACGGGGTGCTCGCTCCCTTTGAGCCTTTCTGAGGTGACGCCATGCGGCGTGGCCGCCGCTGTCCGATCGCTCCCGCAGCAGTCCTGATGCTCACCGCCGGACCGGTCACGTTCCCGGCGAGGACGGTCGCCGCCGCCGCCGCCGACTGCACCGCCGGCGAGGTCTGCGTCTGGCCGTCCGCCGACTACACGGGGACGGTGACCGTGGCGCTGGACGACGTGTGCCACGACGGCACCGTGGGATCGGCGGTCGACGGCGACTCCAGTCCGATGCAGGAGCTGCGTGTGTACCCCCGGCCCGGCTGCGCGGGATCCCCCACGGTGGTGCCTCCGGGAGCGCAGGCGCCCAGCCTCGCCGGTCAGAGCTACGTCAACTGGCACGCCCCGGGAGCCTAGGCCGGGGCCCCGAGCGTCCCGGTGCGCTCTGGCATCCGAGCCCGAACCTCTGGCCGGGGCGGGACGGCTGCGGGGTCGAGGGCATCGTCCTCCACGGCACCGCGGGCGGCGACGGACCGGGGGTCGCGGCCTTCCTCAGCGACCCGGCGACCGAGGCGAGCACCCACTTCGTGATCGGGCAGGACGGCGCCGTCTTCCAGCTGGTGCGGCTGGGCGATTCGGCGTGGGGCAACGGCATCCCCGACCACCCCACCTGGCCGGCGATCGCCGAGCGCGGGTCGATCAACCCGAACCGCTACACGGTGAGCATCGAGCACGCCAAGTACTCCACCGACAACTCCGACCCCCTCACCGCGGCGCAGCTGCGGGCCAGCGTGGCGCTGGTGCGCTGGCTGCTCACCGAGCTGTCACGGCGGGGACTTGCCAGCGATCGCCTGGTCGCGCACCGCGACGCGGGCGAGCTGGCGGAGATCGTCATCGGCCACTGCCGGATCGACTCCGTGAACCGCGCCCACTGTCCCGGGACCTGGGACTGGGACGCGTACCACCGGCTGCTCCGCTGACCGCCCCGCCGAGGCGGAGAGGCCGGATCACGAGATCCGGCCCTCCGCCTCGAGCGTGCCGGGGACAGGCGGGGTCCATCCGGCTCGACGGTCTCCCGCCGCCGGCTACGCAGCCCCCCGGCGGCGGGTGCGAGACATCCACAGACATGCGGCTCCGGCGGTCATGGCGCCGGCCACGAGAAGCGCGCCCAGCATCACGGTGTCCCGCGTCCCCGCCTCCCCGGTGCTGGGCACCGAGAGCCGGGCCGCGGTCGTCGCCACTCCGAGCACGGCGCCCGCGGTGGCGGTCGTCGTCGTCGCACCCGTCGCGGGCGTCGTCGGCGTGGTGGCGGTCGAGGTCGTCGTCGTGGTGATCACCGGGACGACGACGCACTGTCCGCCGACGGGCACGCCGGTGCAGGGCGTGGGGGTGGGCGTGGGCGTCGGAGCCGGTGTGACCACGGCGACCGTCGCCGGCGCGAACGTGGTGCCCTCGAACTGCCCCACCTTCGCGACCTGCTCGGCGGTGAATGCGCTGGTGCCGGGGTCGTAGCGCACGTGCTGCAGGACACCGCCCTCATTCGCAAGGAGCACGTCACCCACCATGCCCACGAACTCGGACGCGGGCGCGGTCAGCACCGTGTGGTCGGCGAAGTCGACGGCGTAGTAGTTCTCACCCGGCGGGATGATGCGCACGCTCTCCGCGTCGAATCCGAACTTGCTGCAGGTGGCCTTCCCCGCGGGGGTGACGCTGTAGACGCATCGGTCAGCCTCGTTCGTGACCAGCACCGTTCCCGCCCAGGGCCCGTATCGAGGGTCGTTCGGCACCGTCGTGGGGCCTTCGAACGAGTTCGGGGCGGCGAGATGAGACGCCACCTGGTGGGGCACGCCCGCGCTGGTCACGCGCCAGACGTCTCCCGTCGTCGTGGTCACGATGAGGTCTCCGCCGAAGACGCAGTACCTGTCCTGGACCAGCCCGCCGCGCAGCACTCCGGTCTCGCCGGGCAGCTTCACCCAGGGGTTGACGACCTTCGACCCGTCCGGGCTGATGCGAGCGATCACTCCTGGGGCGCCGGTCCCGACGAACGACTGGCCGACGGTGAAACCGCCCTGGCAGGGGCTGCTGCGAATGCTCGCGATGTACACCTCGTCGGTGAGCCCGCTGATGGAGCTGAACTTCGTGTGGGAGCCGTCGGCCGCGACCAGGTCGAAGTTGTTCGGCTTCCCACCGGAATAGTTGACCGACAGCAGGACCTTGCCGGTGGGCTCGTGATAGCCGACGTCGATCGGGTTGTTGAAGTCGGTCGCCAGCGGTCGCAGCGTGATGGTCGTCGCACCGGCGGCGGGCTGCACGTGGTACAGGACAGCGGTCGCCGCGATCAGAGCGGTCGCTCCGAGCAGCAGGCCGACCGCGGCCTTCGTGCCACTCTCGAGAAGAACTCGAGGGCGCGTTCGCTTCGAAACCATGGTCATCCTCCAACGCGGCGGCCCCGCCCCCTCTTCGGCCCAGGATGAAGTCGGCGCGCGTTCTACCGCTCTGTTCTCGTCGTCGTGACGGATTCCCCGCAGTGCGCTGAGTCCACCGGCGTCTGCGCCGCGAACTCAGCGCAGACTGTAGATGACGGACGATGGCGACGTCCACTCTCACGACACATCATCCCCTCCGCTCATTGCACAGACAGCAGTCACACTGGTCGCGTCTTTGCGCTCTGCCCGGGCGAACGAACCGAGTGGAGCGTGCCGCCGCCGCGGTCCCCCGGCCTCTGCGAAGAAGCTACATTCATCGCCGTGCTGCTCCTCCTCTTCGGATCGAGCGCGGCGGTCTGGACCCGTTTGCTCGGCAGGCGGCCGTCCTCATGCGACGCCGGCGACGCCGATCAGGGTGCCCTCGGGGTCCGTGAAGTGACCAACGACAAGACCGGACGGTGACGTGGCCGGACCCATCACCCGTGTGCCGCCGAGGCTCTCGGCTCGCTGCAACGCAGCCTCGACATCGGGGACCCCGACGTAGAGGACGGCGTGGCTCTCGTACCCCGGTCCGCCGCCGACACCACCGCGGATGCCGGTCCCATCCTCCGAGGTGAGGAGGTCCAGGAATCCGTAGCTCTCGGGCTCCGATACCTCCTGCGCCACCGGCGACGGCGTGTCGAACGCCCACCCGAACAGATCGCCGTAGTAGCCACGGAGCCTCTCGGGGTCGTTGCCGATGATCTCGAAGTGCACCACAGGTTGTCCCATGATCAGTGTCTCCATTCCGGTCGACAGGTGGTCGGTACATTGGTCTGACCGCCCAGATGGACGAGACTCATCGGTGCAGGCGCGTTCGCTGCCCGCTCCTGCCGGGCGGACTGTAGATGAGCGCTGAGCGGGGCTGAAGTCCCGCCGGCCTGCCCCGGCTACTCTGGGGCGGTGAATCTGTACAACCGCTGGTGGGGTTCGGAGAGGACGCGGCGGCGGGTGATCGTGGTGTACGCGATCCTTGGGCTACCGCCGGTAATCGTCGGGCTGGTGCTCTTGCTCGCCGGTGATAGCTCTCACGTCGGAGAAGCCGGGCTTGCGGCCGGTGTCTCAGTTCTCTGCGTCGGATCCCTGGCGGCTGCTTCGGCCATCCAGAGGCGGGCAAGCCAGGCGGCAGCGACCGCGCGTCAGGATGGGGTGCAGGCGGAGCCTGAGCAGCCAACCAGCCCCGCGGAGAGGGACTACCGCCGTGTCTACAACATCTGGGCCTTCACCCTCTTCGGAGCGGTCTCCGTGGTCGCGTTCCTGGTGCTCGTCCTGCGGCACCACGAGATCGCAACCGCCCTGGTCCTGGGCATGGCATGGGGTGCCGTGCCCCAGGGCCTGGCCTGGGGGGTGGCTGGCGCCGTCGCACCTGGGGCGCTCATCCGCCTGCGGCAGTTCCTCATCAGGGGGAACACCGGCGCTCTGAAGGACCTCGGCGACCACTTCTCCCGACGCATGGGCGCCGAGGGTCCGACACCCTGGGAGAATCCAACGGCGTGCCGGCGGGTTCGGAGGCAGGAGCTCATCCAACTGGCCGTCGGGGAGCGATGGTGCTCGCCCTGCTTCTCCTCACCGCTCCGCTCGACTTCGTCTACCACGCGATCCTGTCCCAGGGAGCCAGGCATCCATAGGTCCCGGTCGTCGTAAGAGCCGTGGTACATCCCGGCTCAGATCGCGGTCAGGACATCATCCGATGTCGCGTTCCACCCCACACAGGTTCAAACGAGCGGTGGAGCCACGCCCTCCGGGTGGTCGACGGGGGTCCCCACTGCGAGGGAACCGCCGGCTTCATTCGTCCTGGCCAGGTCCAGCCGACGAACTCGTCGATGATGTCCCCGTTCCGGTAGGCCCGCATGGTTGGGAGAGTGGTCACCTGCAGGCGGTCCTTTTCCTCCCAGCTCCGTACCTCGAACCTCACGATCACTATGTGATGCCTGATCGCCGCCTGGGCGGCAAGGACGTCGTCAAGGTACTCACACACCCGGTGCCCCAAGACCGAGAAAACGACCACGACCGGCTGCTCGTAGGACGCAGAGAGTACGCGGGCTTCGAACGACGCCTCGTCAACAGCTTCCACTTTCCGCACAGTACGGCGAACGTCGCGCTGGTCACAATTAACTGGCCAGAATCGGCCGATTGTGTCCGGGCCGAGGCGCGGACGGGCCTCGGATCACGACGACGTCCTGGGCGTTCCTGGTCAAGGTCGTGCTACCATGGTATTCACGACCTCGTGGGGAGGCCGAGCTCTGTTCGATTGGGATGACGCCAACCGTCTGCACATCGGGAACCACGACGTCGAGCCCGAGGAGGCCGAGGAGGCACTCCTGGATCCTCGACGTGTCGGCGCAGCCGCCTACAACGCCGGCGACGAAAGACGCTGGGCCTACCTCGGGGCCACCGAGTTGGGACGGGTGCTGTTCGTGGTCTTCACCCGGCGTTCGGGGCTCGTCCACGTGGTCAGTGCCCGGGATGCGGGAACGACGGAGCTCCGGCGCTACCGCCGTCGTGGAAAGTGAGAATGGCTGAGCCCCGCGAGCCCAAGATCGTGATCAGGAGCTGGGACGAGGTTCCGCAGTTCGCCTCGGAGGCGGACGAGGCCGAGTACTGGGCCACGCACACGCCGGGCGAGGGGCTTCTCGACGAGATGGAGCCGGCGCCCGAGGGCCTGCTCCCGCCGCCGCGGCCCCGGACGCGACCGGTTGCCGTGCGCTTCGACGAGTTCACCCTGCGCCGCATCAAGGTCCTCGCGGCTCGCCGTCACAAGGGATATCAGACCCTGCTCAAGGAGTTCGTGACGGAGCGGCTGTACGAGGAGGAGAAGCGCGAGGGGATCGTGTGAGCAACACCGTCGGCGACACGACCTTCGACCGAGTGTTATACGACGCCCGAGGCAGATGTGCTGTATCTGCACGTCGGTGACCCGAGGTCGGCGGTGGACTTCGACGAGTCGCTCGAGGGGCACGCGCTGCGGTTTCGCATCGGTGGACGTCTGGTTGGCCTGACCATCGTCGGCGCCCGATGGCTCCTGGCTCAGGGCGGGCCACTCACCATCACCGTCCCGCGGCGCGTGGAGATCGACCCGACAGCCCTTGCTGCGGCGATCACGCACGGTGCATGAGCCTGTGCACGGTCACCGACCTGTGTCACGTTCGCTGCACCGTCCGTATTCAAACTGGCGGAGGGAGAGGGATTCGAACCCCCGAGGGCTTGACGGCCCTTGCGGTTTTCAAGACCGCTCCGATCAACCACTCCGGCATCCCTCCTCCGAGCACATCCTATGGGACGGGGGGCCCTCCGGGCCGGGGCCGGTGACGGGGCGGCGACGGGTCGTCGGGCGAAGCCAGCGTCGGTATACTCGACGCCGCCGCGGGGAGGTGGCTGAGCGGCCGAAAGCGCCCGCCTGCTAAGCGGGTGAGGGGTGTTAAGCCCCTCCGAGGGTTCGAATCCCTCCCTTCCCGCCAGCACTCACCAGCCCGGCACGCCTCGGAGAGGGGCCATCCCCGGGGCTCGCCGGCGATCCCGGATCTCGACCTCGACATGTGTACGTGGCAAGCTGTATCCGACCGTCGGGCGAGAGCGTCGCTGCCATCGGAAGGAAGGGAGTACGGAGACCAGGGATGCGTGTATTGGTGGTCGAGGACGACCGGCGTCTCGCCCGAGCCCTGCTGCGCGGGCTGCGGGAGGCCGGGCTGCGCGCCGACGCCGTGAGCACCGCCGACGAGGCGCTCGCCGCGGTGGCGTCCGCGTCGTCCTTCGACGTGATCGTGCTCGACGTGATGCTGCCCGGCGGGGCGGACGGCTTCTCCGCGTGCTCCGAGCTGCGCCGGCGCGGGGTGGGCACGCCGGTGCTCATGCTCACCGCGCGCGACTCCGTCGACGACCGGGTGCGCGGCCTCGAGGCGGGCGCCGACGACTACCTGGTCAAGCCCTTCGCCTTCCGCGAGCTGGTCGCCCGGATCAGGGCGGTCACCCGGCGCCACCAGCCGCCGCCGCCCGCGGTGGTCGAGGTGGGCGACCTTCGGCTCGACGCCGAGGCCTGGACGGTGACCGTCGCGGGGCAGCCGGTGGCGATGACCCCGAAGGAGTTCGCCGTCCTCGACCTGCTGATGCAGAACGCGGGCCGCCTGCTCACGCGGAGCCAGATCGAGGAGCACGTCTGGGACACCGACCTGCACATCGAGTCGAACCTGCTCGAGGTCTACATCGCTCGGCTGCGGCGAAAGCTGGCCGCGGGGGGCGCCACCGACCTCATCACCACCATTCGAGGGGCCGGCTACCGCCTCGAGGCCACCGGTTCATGCGTACCCTCCTCCGGCGCACCCGCGTCCGCCTGACCGCGACCTACTCGGCGCTCTTCATCGTCCTCGCCACGGTGGTGTCGTGCGCCTTCTACGTCGCCTTCGCGCGCTCGCAGTACGCCTCGACCGACAGCGAGCTGAGCGAGCGTGTGCAGGCGCTGATCAACGGTCTCGAGACCGACGCGATCCCGGTCCGCATCGACAAGAAGGACGCCGTGCCCGATATGGAGCAGGGCGAGGTGAGCGCGATGCTGCTGGCGCCGGACGGCAGCATCCTCGACACCATCGGCCGGCCGGTGACGCCACACCTCGCCCGGGTCGTGTACCAGCGCCACCCCACCTTCGCGACCCCGATCCTCGAGACCATGCCCGACACCGGGGGCGAGGTGCGGGTGCTCGCCAAGCAGGTCGACTTCGGCAACGGCGTGTACGGCCTGATGGTGGGCAGCCATTCGATGAGCGAGATCCAGATCGCCCTCAACGAGGCCAAGGTCCTGCTCGTGGTGGTGGTGGTCTCGATGGTGGTGATCGCCTCGGTGCTCGGCTACTGGATCGCCGGGCGCGCCCTCAAGCCGGTCCGGGTGATCGCCGGGGCGGCGCGGGACATCAGCGAGCACGACCTCAACCGGCGCATCGCCCTCGACCTCCCGCCGGACGAGCTCGGTGAGCTCGCCGGGACCTTCAACGCGATGCTCGCCCGCCTCGAGTCGGGCTTCGCAACCCTGCAGCGCTTCACCGCCGACGCCGCCCACGAGCTGCGGGCTCCGCTGGCGATGATCCGGGCCGAGCTCGAGGTGTCGCTGGGCCGGGCGCGGACGGTGGACGAGTACCAGGCCACCCACCGGCTGGTGCTCAGCGAGGTGGAGCGGATGAGCCGGCTCGCCGACCAGCTGCTGCTCCTGGCGCGGGCCGACGCCGGCTCGCTGGCGCCGCGCTTCGAGAGGCTCGACCTCAGCGACCTGCTCGAGGAGACCGTCGACCGCTGGCGCGTCCTCGCCGGGTCGCGGGGGGTGCGCCTGGCGCTCGAGACGCCGCCGCCGGGCCTGCTCTGGGCCGACCGCGAGCTGCTGCGGCGGCTCATCGACAACCTCCTCGACAACGCGGTGCGCCACAGCCCGGCCGGCGAGGACGTGACCCTCACCGCCGCCCGCGAGGACGGCCACTGGCGCCTCGAGGTGGCCGATGCCGGGCCGGGCGTGGACGCGTCGATCCGCGACCGCCTGTTCCAGCGCTTCGCCCGCGCCGATCCCGCCCGTGGCCGCGACACCGGGGGGGCCGGGCTCGGCCTCGCGCTCTGCGCGGTGATCGCCGACCTCCACGGGGGCAGCGTCGCCCTCGCTTCGCCCAACGGCCCGCCACCCGGGGCCCACTTCGTGGTCGAGCTCGCCACCGACCCACGGCAGGCCGTGCCGCCGGTCTGACCCGATCCGCCGGGCCCTTTCCCGGTTCCTGCCGATCCTGGCAACAGCGTCGCGGCGGCCGCGGGCGAAAGCGGCAACAGCGCCTTGCGGCACAAGGGAAACTCCCGCCTCCACACGGCGCCGGGGTCGGATATGCTGGGGCCCGGATGCACCGGGCGACACCTCCACGCCGCCTCGCCGCTGGTGCTGCCGGCGCCCTCGTGCTGGTGGCGCTGTTCGGTGCGTGGCTCGGCCACACCCTGGAATACCTGCGGGTTGTCGGCGACGCCGGCCCGGGCCGCGCGGCGCTCGCCGGGGTGCACGCCTACATGCTCCCGGTGGGGGTGCTGCTCGCCCTCGTCGCCGCCGCCGCCGGTGCCGGCTGCTGGGGGGTGTGGCTCGGCCTCGGCCGCCGCCTCGACCGTGCCCGGGCCGGGCTGGTGCGTGCCTGGCGGGGCGGACGCCCCGGCTCCGGCCCCGCCTCTCCTCCGGGCAGCGCCACGCCCACGGTGTCACCGCCGGCCCGGCTGGCGGCGCTGTGGCTGCCCCTCGGCACCGCCCAGGTGGGTCTCTACCTCGCACAGGGGAACGTCGAGTCGATCCTGGCCGGTGGCCGCGCCGCCGGTCTCGGCCCCCTCCTCGGCGTCCACTGGGCCGCCGCGGCGCTCCAGCTCGGGGTCGCCCTGGTGCTCGCCGCCGCGCTCCTGCTCGCCGCGCGCCTCCTGGACGGCCGGGCGCGTGCCCTGGAGCGCTGCGAGCGGCTGCTGCGCACCCTCTGGGAACGGCGGCGGGGCGGCGGCGGTGTCCCCCGCGGCGCCCGTCCCTGCCTCGGCCCGCCGGTCGAGCGGCTGGGCCGCCAGCTCTGGAGCCGGCCTCCGCCCAGCGTCCTCTGACCTCCGGGCCTGCCGGCGGCAGCCGGCGTCTCGGCGCGCCCGGGGCGAGCCTTCCCGAGTCTGAGGAGAGCTCCGTGCCATCCCCGCACACCCTCACCCCCATGCCCCCCTCCGCGAGCCGACCGGCGGCGCCGAGGTGGCGGCGATCACGGCTGGCCAGCCACCGCGTCGGCGAGGCGACCGCCCCCGGGGCGTCGTCGCTCCGCGACGACGGGCGTCTCCACGGCCTCCGCGCCCGCCTCGACGACCTGCACGCCCGCGGCCGCCTGGAACCCGTCGCCGTCGAGCCCCACCTGGTCGGCGACGGCCTCCACCTCGCGGCGTTGAACTTCCGCCGCGCGGCGCGCCATCTCGACGACCCCGACGTCGCCATCGTGTTCCTCTACCAGTCGGTGGTGAACACCGCCGACACCGTGCTCCACTGTCTCGGCTACCACGCCCGGGACTACGAGGGGCACAAGGTGGCGATCGCCCTCACCGCCGACCTGGTCGACGCCCTGAGCGGACGCTCGCAGTCGAGGCTGATGGCGAGCACCAGCGAGCGGCTCCGCAGGCGCCGCCACGAGGCGCTCTACACCCGTCCGGGGGTGATGACCGCCGCCGACGTCCGTGCCACCCTCGAGGACTGCCGCGCCTTCCTGCCCCGCCTGTGGGCGATGGCCGGCCGGGTGGTGGGCATGCCCGCCGCCGAGGCGGCCGCGGTGGCCTGAGCCCGGCGATCCGGGCAGCCCCGGCCGGCCGCGATGGGCCGGCCGGGGCCCCCGGCGGCGGGGGTCAGCGGCCGAAGCGGCGCCGGCGCGCCTGGTAGCTGCGCAGCGCGCGGAGGAAGTCGATCTCGCGGAAGTCCGGCCAGAGGACGTCGGTGAAGTAGAACTCCGAGTAGACGCTCTGCCAGAGCAGGAACCCGCTCAGCCGCAGCTCACCGCTGGTGCGGAGGATGAGGTCGGGGTCGGGGAGGTCGCCCCCGTAGAGGAAGGGGGTGAGCGCCTCCGGCTGGAGCGCCGCCAGCGCCTCCTCGACGGCGAGGCCGCTCACCTCGGTCGCCGCCCAGCGGCGCAGGGCGTCGACGATCTCCTCGCGGCCGCCGTAGCCGAGGGCGAACTGCACGGTGAGCCGGCTGTTCGCCGCCGTCTCCGCCTCGATCCGGGTCAGGGTGCGCTGCAGCACCAGCGGCAGCAGGTCGCGCCGGCCGATGCCGCGCAGCCGCCAGCCGCGGCGCATCGCGCCGGGGACCACGGCGTCGAGCTCGGCGGCGATCACCCCGCTCATCGCCTCGATCTGCATCTCGGGCCGCCCCAGGTTGTCGATCGACATCGCCCACAGCGTCACCGCCTGCACGCCGGCGCGCTCCGACCAGAC
>JAXDLS010000005.1:0-2771 GCA_034666485.1 Chloroflexota bacterium | reverse complement strand
GCGAGGTCGAGCTCGCGGCCGCCGAGCCGCCGCGCCAGCGGATTCAGGCAGGGGGACGAGCCTCCCTCCTCCTCGGGCTCGGGCTGCGCCCCGGCGGCGTGGGCGGCATCGACCACGATCGCCTCGGCGAGCTCGCGCATGGTGGTGTAGTCGCCGAACGCCTCGTAGGCCTCGAGCATGGTGAACTCGGGGTTGTGGCGCGGCGAGAGCCCCTCGTTGCGGAAGACCCGGCCCATCTCGTAGACGCGCCGGTAGCCGCCGACCAGCAGCCGCTTGAGGTGCAGCTCGATGGCGATGCGCAGGTAGACGTCGGTGTGCAGCGCGTTCCAGTGGGTGGAGAACGGCTTCGCGCTGGCGCCACCGGCGATGGGCTGGAGGATGGGCGTCTCCACCTCGAGGAAGCCGCGCCCGTCGAGGGTGGCGCGCACCGAGCGCACGATCGCCGAGCGGACCGCGAAGTGGCGTCGCTGCCCGGCGTTGCCGAGCAGGTCGAGGTAGCGCCGCCGGTAGCGGGTCTCCTGATCCTGCAGCCCGTGGAACTTCTCGGGCGGCGGGCGCAGCGCCTTGACCAGCAGCACGATCTCGTCGGCGAGCACGCTGGGCTCGCCGCGGCGGGTGCGGGTGAGCCGGCCGCGCACCCCGACGATGTCGCCGAGGTCGAGGCGGCGCACCACCTCCCACGCCTCGGGGCCGAGCCGGTCGCGCGGACACCAGAGCTGGACGCGGCGCCCCTCGTCCTCGATGTGGGCGAAGACCACGCCACCGGAGGGACGCAGCTGCATCACCCGGCCGGCGACGGCGACGGCCGGGCCCTCGCGGGGCGCCCCCCCCTCCGGCGCCGGTCCCGCCTCCGCCTCGAATGCGGTGAACTGCCCCAGGGCGCCGTCGAGGGTGGTGTCGGGACGGAAGTCGACGCCGTGGGAGGGCACCCCCAGCGCCGCCAGCTCCTCGACCTTGCGCCGCCGCTCGGCGATCAGGTCCTGCTCAGACACGCGCCGAGCTCAGGAGATGCGGACGATGGTCACCGGGCGCACCCCGCTCGGGGTCGCGACCAGCACCTCCTCGCCGACGCGATGGCCGATGAGCGCCTTGCCCACCGGCGACTCCATGGAGATGCGGCCCTTCGCGACGTCGACCTCGGCGGGCCCGACGATGCTGTACTCCTCCTCGCCGAACTCGTCGCGCACGGTCACCCGCGAGCCCACCTGGACGCGGCCGTCGTGCTGCTCCTCGATGAGCACCGCGTTGCGGATCATCTTCTCGAGGGTGAGGATGCGACCCTCGACCATGCCCTGGTCGTTCTTGGCGTCGTCGTACTCGGCGTTCTCGCTGATGTCGCCGAACTCCATCGCATACTTGATGCGCTCAGCGATCTCGCTGCGCCTGTTCGTGCGCAGCTCCTCGAGCTCCTTCTGGAGTTTGTCCAGGCCCTCCTGGGTGAGGAGGACGGGCTTGTCGAGCATTGGGCGGCACACCTCGGCGCGCGTCGGCGGCCCGCCGCCGAGAGCGGCGGGATGGCCGGCGAGTATAGGCGAGCGCTGCGAGTTCCTGCCCCTGTGAACCGGTGGACGAGAGCGCCCCGAGGGCCCGCCGAACTTGCCCCATGGTGATAGGGGGAGTATCATCAAGAGCCGCCATACCGATGGCGCTCCCCCTGCCCCCCCTCTCGGGGCGCCTCCCCTCTACCGGAGGCGCCCCTTTTTCGTGGAGCGGAGCACCGGCCCGGATACCATCCGCGGATGACCGTCGGCACCTCGACCCCGCCCGTCGCGCTGCGCCTGGGCGCGCTGGAGCTGCGCTCGGCGGTGCTGGTCGCCCCGATGGCGGGCATCACCGACCCCCCCTTCCGCGCCATCGCCGCGGAGATGGGAGCGGGGCTGGTGTGCACCGAGATGGTCGCTGCCGAAGCGGTGGCGCGCAGCATCGAGGCGAGCCTGAGGCTGCTCGACTTCCCCGGCGGCGTGGGCAGCCCGGTGGGCGCCCAGTTCGTCGGCAGCGACCCGGCGATCATGGCGGAGGCCGCCCGGGTCGCCGTCGAGCGCGGCGCCCAGACCGTGGACGTGAACCTCGGCTGCCCGGTGCGCAAGGTGGTGGGCCTCGGCAACGGCGCCGCCCTCGCCCGCGACGTCGCCGCCACCGCGAGGGTGCTGGGGGCGATGACCGCCGCGGTCGACGTTCCGGTGACCGCGAAGATGCGGCTCGGCTGGGACCACTCCAGCATCAACGCGCCCGAGCTCGCCCGCGCCCTTCAGGACGTGGGCGTCGCCATGGTCACGGTCCACGGCCGCACCCGCTGCCAGGGCTACGCGGGCAGCGCCGACTGGGACGAGATCGCCCGGGTCAAGGAGGCGGTGGACATCCCCGTGATCGGCAGCGGCGACGCCATGGACGTGGAGCGGATGGCCACCGAGATCGAGCGCGGCCGGGTCGACGGCGTGGTGGTCGCCCGGGGGATGCTCGGCAACTTCTGGCTGGTGCGCCAGTCCGTCCACCGCCTCGCCACCGGCGAGCTGCTCGAGGAGCAGCCCTTCGCCGAGCGGGTGGCGCTCGCCCGCCGCCACCTCCACGAGCTCATCGCCTACTACGGCGAGCGCCGCGCCCTGAAGATCGGCCGCAAGTACGTCGCCTGGACCATCCGCGGCTGCGCCGGCGCCTCGAAGCTGCGCGCCGCCGTCCAGGACCTCGACACGCCCGAGCGCGTCGACGAGCTCCTCGACGCCGCCCTCACCGCCGGCGAGTCGTCGGGCGGCTGGTTCCGCCCGGTCTTCACC
>JAXDLS010000004.1:0-3514 GCA_034666485.1 Chloroflexota bacterium | reverse complement strand
TGGGTGCCGGCCCGCGACCCGGTCATCGACCGGATGCGGCAGGAGTACGGGTTCAGCGCATGACCGACGCCGCCGTCGCCGACCGCATCCAGTTCGCCTTCACGGTGATGTTCCACTACCTGTTCCCCATCACCACCATGGGGCTGGCGCCGCTGCTGGTGCTGCTCACCACCCTGCACCTGCGCACCGGCGACGACCGATATGGCCGGGCGGCGCAGTTCTGGGGACGGATCTTCGCCATCAACTTCGCCGCCGGCGTGGTCACCGGCATCCCCATGGAGTTCCAGTTCGGGACCAACTGGGCCTCGTTCTCGGCCTTCACCGGCAGCGTGATCGGGCAGACCCTGGCGATGGAGGGGATCTTCGCCTTCTTCCTGGAGTCCGGCTTCCTCGCCGTCTTCCTCTTCGGAGCGGGGCGGGTGTCGCCGGTGCTCCACTGGCTGTCCTCCGTGCTGCTCGCCGCCGGGGCGCTGATCTCCGGCTTCTTCATCACCGCCACCGACGCCTGGATGCAGCACCCGGTCGGCTATCGCGTCGCTCACGGCCGGGTCGAGCTCACCAGCCTGTGGGCGCTGATCACCAACCCCTTCGCGTATTGGCAGTACCTTCACGTCGTCAACGGCGCCTTCGTCGCGGGCTCGATGCTGGTGGCCTCGATCGGCGCCTTCTACCTGCTGCGCGGCCACCACACCGGCTTCGGACGCCTCTCGGTGCTGATCGGGCTGACCCTGGGCACGGTGTTCTCGATCACCCAGATCTTCCCCACGGGCGACATGAACGCGCGCAACGTCGTGCACTACCAGCCGGTCAAGCAGGCCGCCTACGAGGGGCTGTTCCGTTCCCAGGCGGACGCGCCCATCGCCATCATCGGCATGCCCTCGACCGAGCAGCACCGCCTCCTCGACCCCATCGAGATGCCCGGGCTGCTCAGCTTCCTCAGCTACGGCGAGGCGCAGAAGACGGTGCCGGGGCTGGACCGCTTCCCGGCCGACTCCTGGCCACCGGTGCAGGTGACCTACTACGCCTACCACATCATGGTCGGGCTGGGGACGATCTTCCTCGCGCTGCTCGGCCTCGGCGCGCTGCTCGCCTGGCGGCGCCGGCTGTTCGGGTCGCGCTGGTACCTGTGGCTGCTGATGCTGGCGCTGCCGTTTCCGTACATCGCGAACGAGGCCGGCTGGGTGGTGACCGAGGTGGGGCGCCAGCCCTGGCTGGTCTGGGGCCTGATGCCGACGTCGAGGGGCACCTCGCCGACGGTCGAGGCGGGGGAGACCATCTTCACCCTGCTCGGCTTCGCGGGCATCTACAGCGTGCTGATCGCCGGCGTGGTCTTCCTGCTGGGCCGGCAGATCGTGCTCGGACCCGACCGCAGGCCGGCGCCGCGGCGCCGGCTGGTGCGGACGCGCTGATGGAGAGCGTCTGGTTCGCGGTCATCGTCTTCGTCCTCACCGTGTACACCGTGCTCGACGGCTTCGACCTGGGGGTGGGCCTGCTCCATCCCTGGGCGGCGCGCACCGAGCCGGAGCGGCGCACCGTGCTGGCGTCGATCGGCCCGGTGTGGGACGGCAACGAGGTCTGGCTCATCGCTTTCGGCGGCCTGCTGTTCCTCGCCTTCCCCCGGGTGTACGCGGCGGGCTTCAGCGGCTTCTACCTGCCGCTCATGATGGTGCTCTGGCTGCTCATCGGCCGCGGCATCGCCATCGAGTGGCGTCACGGGCTCGACGACCCGATGTGGAAGGCGCCGCTCGACCTGCTCTTCTTCGCCTGCAGCGGCCTGCTCGCGGTGCTCTTCGGGCTGGCGGTCGGCAACGTGGTGCGCGGCGTGCCCCTCGACCCGCAGGGCTACTACCAGGGCCTCTTCGCCTGGATGCTCAACCCCTATGCGCTGCTGATCGGCGCGCTGAGCCTGACCCTGCTCGCCCTCCACGGTGCCAACTGGCTGGCGTTCAAGTCCGAGGGGACGCTGCAGCAGCGCGCCCGTGGCATCGCCCGGCGGCTGCTCCGGGTGCTCACCGCGGTGCTCGCGCTCGCCACCCTCGGCACCTTCGGGGTCCGTGCCGGCATGCTCCACAACTACCGGGCCGCGCCCGCCCTGCTGGTGGTGCCGCTGCTGGTGGCCGGGACGGTGGCGGCGCTGTGGCGCTACCGGAGGCGCGATCACGATCTCGGCGCGTTCGTCTGCTCGAGCGGCCTCATCGCCGGCCTGGCCGCGGCCACGGCGATCGGCCTGTACCCCTACCTGCTCCCCTCCGATCCGCACCCCGAGCGCGGCCTGACCATCGCCAGCGCCGCCTCCAACTCACACTCGCTGGCGGTGGGCCTCCTCTGGCTGTGCTTCGGGCTCACCGTGGTGGTCAGCCACATGCTCTTCGTCTACGCCCTCTTCCGCGGGAAGGTCACCGAGGGCGACTGAGCGGGGGGGACGCAGTCCCCCCCGAGTCAAAACCGGCGGCAGAGCGGCCATCCGCGAATCTCAACCGGCGGCAGAACAGCCGGGTATCTCCACCGGCGGCAGATCGGCCGAGCAAACACACCGGCGGCAGATCGGCCGAGCAACCCCCACCGGCGCCGACAGTCAGCGGCGCGTCACTCAGAGGCCGGTGTGGACCGGCAGGAGGCCGTGGCTGACGCTCATGCCCACGGCGGTCACCAGCAGCATCCCGAGGTAGGCGACGCCGATCCACAGGCGGGTGGCCGCCGGCATCACCGAGTACTCGGGGTTGGTGCGGGCCTGGCGGAAGCGCTGCATCGTGCTCAGGCCGCCGAGCAGCAGGATGATCACCAGGAAGGGGTTGAGCGCCCCGGCGGCGAGGGTCACGGCCACGTACAGGGCGACCACCGCGAGCCCGAGCAGGTTCGCCCAGCGGCTCAGCGCGCCCGCCACCCGGCCACCGTCGAGCGGGGTCATCGGCACCAGGTTGAAGAGGTTGAGGAAGAAGCCGAAGTAGGCGACGCTGATCAGCAGCCCGTGCAGGTAGCCGGCCGGGAGGCTCAGCCCCCAGAGGAGCACCACGAGGGCGCCGGCGGTGCCCACCACCGGGCCGCCGATGGCGACCACCGCCTCCTGGCGCGCGTCCTGCGGCGGCCGGCGCATGCCGATCACCGCGCCCAGGGGGCCGAGGAAGATCGGCATGCCGACGGGCAGGCCCTCGTGGCGGGCGAAGAGCAGGTGGCCGAACTCGTGGACGGCGATCAGCGCCAGCACCCCGGCGCCGAAGGCGGGCCCGAAGGCGAGGGTCAGCAGCCCCAGGCTGATCACCATGGAGATCAGCGTCGGGCCCAGCTTGCCGAGCTTGAGCAGGACCAGGCCGTACTTGCCGGCGCCGAGGAGCAGCGCCACCAGGCCGCCGAGGAGCCCTCCGCGGCGGGTGGCGGGGCGGGGGGACCGGGCGGGTGGTGCCTCCGGCCAGCCCGAGGGGGGAGGCGGCGGCCAGCCCGCCGGGACGGGCGCCGCCGGGGGGGCGGGCGTGTGGAGTTCGCTCATGTCGACAGTCTCGTACCCGCCCATCACGTC
>JAXDLS010000003.1:0-2657 GCA_034666485.1 Chloroflexota bacterium | reverse complement strand
CCGGCCGTGTACGGGTACCTCCTCAACGGCGGTGGAGCCGCCTACGTGGTGCGCATCGGCGCCGACGGCGCCGGTTCCCCCGCCGCCAGGGCAGAGCTGCCCGCCCCCAAGGACAAGCCCGGCCTGGCCGGGTACCGCGCCGTCGCCCGGGAGGGCGGTCTCGCCGGCAACGACATCACCGTCGAGGTGGCCCCGTCGTCCGAGTCGGCGGACGACACCTTCAAGCTGGTGGTGAGCCGTGGGAACCGCGTCGAGGAGACCTTCGACAACGTCACGGCCAAGAAGGCCAAGAACAATGTCGCGACCGTCGTCAAGGAGCAGTCGAAGCTCATCACCCTGGAGGAGACCGGCAGCGGCGGAACGCTGGCCGCGCCGCCTGCGGGCAAGGTGACCCTCGCCGGCGGCGCCACCAAGGCTCCGCTGCGGCTGAAGAGTGACGACTACGTCGGCAACGCCGCCGACCGCACGGGCCTCTCGGTGCTCGAGGCGATCGACACGGTCACGATGCTGTGCGTGCCGGACCTCATGGCCGCCTATCAGCAGGGGACCATCGATCTCGAGACGGTCCAGGCGGTGCAGCAGGCGATGATCGCGCACTGCGAGCTGATGGGCGACCGCATGGCGATCCTGGATCCGCCGCCGGGGCTCAACGCCCAGCAGATCCGGGAATGGCGGATGGACAAGGCCGGGTACGACTCGAAGTACGCCGCCCTGTACTGGCCGTGGATCAAGGTCTTCGACCCCGTCAAGGGCGAGGTCAGCTCGGTTCCACCCTGCGGGTACATGGCAGGCATCTGGGGGCGGAGCGACGCCACGCGCGGTGTCCACAAGGCCCCCGCGAACGAGGTGATCCGCGGTGCACTGGCGCCGGACCTGGTGATCACCAGGGCGGAGCAGGACCTCCTCAATCCCAACGGCATCAACTGCATCCGGGCCTTTCCCGGCCGTGGCGTCCGCGTCTGGGGGGCGCGCACCCTGTCGAGTGACCCGGCCTGGCGGTACGTGAACGTCCGCCGCCTGTTCAACTTCATCGAGGGCTCCATCCTCCACGGCACGCAGTGGGTGGTCTTCGAGCCCAACGACCGCGACCTCTGGGCGCGGGTGAAGCGCACCATCGAGGCCTTCCTGGTCAGGTCGTGGCGCGACGGGGCTCTCTTCGGGTCCTCGCCGCCGGAGGCGTTCTACGTCAAGTGCGACGACGAGACCAACCCGTCCGAGGTCATCGACGCCGGGCAGCTGGTCGTCGAGGTGGGCATCGCCCCGGTCAAGCCCGCCGAGTTCGTGGTGTTCCGGCTGGCCCAGTTCTCGGGCGGGACGTCCCTGACCGAGGGCTGACACACACACGGCTTCTGACGACAGCAAAGAGGAGGTAACCACCCGTGGCACTTGGTCTGCCAAAGCTGGAAGACGACTCGCTGGCCAGCCATCGCTTCTACGTCGAGATCGACGGGACGGCGATCGGCAGGTTCCAGGAGGTGAGCGGACTCACGTCCGAGGTGAAGGTCATCGAGCAGCCGTACAACAACTCGAAGGGCCTGCACTCCATCAAGAAGACCCCGGGCAACTACGTGCCCGCCACCATCAAGCTCAAGCGCGGCCTCGACCTCAACATGGAGCTCTACAAGTGGCACCAGAAGATCGTCCAGGACGGTGACGTCCCGGGAGCCCGCAAGAACGGCTCGGTGGTCTTCTGCGGATACGACACCAAGGAGGTCGCCCGGTACAACTTCAAGAACGCCTGGGTCTCGAAGTACAGCGGTGGATCGGGCAAGGCCGGTGGCAGCGAGATCATCGCCGAGGAGGTCGACATCATCACCGAGGAGCTGGTGAGGGTGACATGAGCATGAGCGTCGGCATCGCGGAGGCGCCCGATGGCGAGGTCCAGGGGACGGAGCTCTGCACCCAGTTCCGCTTCGTCCTCCCGCGTGGCTACGTGGACGAGCAGGGGACCCTCCACCGCGAGGGGATCATGCGGCTGGCCACCGCTCGCGACGAGCTTCTCCCGCAGCGCGATCCGCGTGTCCAGGACAACCCGGCGTATCTGACCATCCTCCTCCTCAGCCGCGTGGTCACGCGGCTGGGGAGGATCAGCCCGCTCTATCCGGGGGTCATCGAGGGGCTCTTCGCCTCCGACCTGGCCTTCCTCCAGGACATGTACCGCCGCATCAACCAGGAGGGCAGCACCCACGTCGCGGTCAGCTGTCCCTCGTGCAACCACGAGTTCTCGGCGGACATGGCGGACGCACGCCTGGGGGGGAGATGACGTACGCGATGGAGCGGCTGTTCGAGGAGATCGCGTACGTCGCGTACCACTTCCACTGGCCGGCGGGAGAGATCCTCGACCTGGACCACGAGCTCCGACAGCGCTTCGTCCAGGAGATCTCCCGCATCAACGACCGACTCTCGAAGGCGGAGTAGCGACCCGTGCGCTGGCCCTTCCCCCGCCGGAGGACGGCAGACCCGACCGCGTCGGGCTCCGACCGACCATCCGTCAGCCTGCTCCCCGAGCGGACCGGGACGTTCGTCCCACCGCGGCGGGACTGGGCCGCGCTGCCGCCCATCGGCACCGCCGTCGCCGACATGCCGCTGACCGCGGACAGGCGATTCGAGACGGCGCTGGCGGCGCGCGCCGGGCATCTCACCCTGGAGCCGCTGAC
>JAXDLS010000002.1:0-3121 GCA_034666485.1 Chloroflexota bacterium | reverse complement strand
GGTCCCTGGACGCGCTTCCGGCGGGTGACGCTTCCCCTGGTCGCCCCATCGCTCGGCGCGGGGGCGGCGCTCTGCTGGGCCCGGGCGCTCGGCGAGTTCGGTGCCACCATCACCTTCGCCGGCAACTTCCCCGGGAAGACGCAGACCATGCCGCTCGCCGTGTACATCGCCCTCGAGACCACCCCCGACGGCGCCGTGGCGCTCTCGTTGATCCTGCTGGTGGTGTCCCTCGTCGTCCTCGTCGGACTTCGACACCGCCTCGGACCCGCGTGAGCCTGAGCGACGACATCGAGCTCCGGCTGGGCAGCCTCCACCTCCTCGCGCGGCTCCACGCGGAGGACGGCGAGGTGGTCGCCATCGTGGGCCCGAACGGCGCGGGGAAGACGACCCTGCTGCGCGCCCTCGCGGGGCTGGTGCGCCTCGACCGCGGGCGGGTCGAGGTCGACGGCGAGGTGGTGGAGGACACCGCCGTCGGCGTCCGGGTCCTCCCCGAGCACCGTCCCATCGGCGTCGTCTTCCAGGACCACCTCCTCTTCCCCCACCTCAGCGCCCTGGAGAACGTCGCCTTCGGGCTGCGCGCGCGGGGGGAGGGTCGCCGGCGGGCACGGCAGCGGGCGGCGGCCTGGCTGGAGCGCGTCGGGCTCTCGGACCACGCCGCGAGGAGGCCGGGTGCCCTCTCGGGCGGCCAGGCGCAGCGGGTGGCCGTGGCGCGAGCGCTGGCCACGGAGCCCCGCGTCCTGCTTCTCGACGAGCCGCTGGCCGCGGTCGACGCGACCGCCCGGGTCGAGCTTCGCCGGATGCTGCGGGCCCAGCTCTCCGCCCACCGGGGGGTGCGGCTCCTCGTCACCCATGACCCGCTCGAGGCCATGGCGCTGGCCGACCGCCTGGTGGTCATGGAGTCGGGACGCCTGGTCCAGGAGGGCGCCATCGCCGAGGTGACGGCGCGGCCGCGGTCGGCATGGGTCGCCGCCATGGTCGGTCTGAACCTGTTCCGGGGCCTGGTGGCCGACGGTGCCATGACCCTGCCGGACGGCCGCGCGCTCGCGGTGGTGACCGACGTCCGCGGGCAGGCCTTCGCCGTCGTCCATCCCCGCGCGGTGACCCTGCACCGCGTGCGTCCGTCGACCAGCGCCCGCAACGTCTGGCAGGGCGAGGCGGACAGCCTCGACCTCGAGGGCGACCGTGTGCGGGTGCGCGTCTCCGGGCCGATTCCCATCGTCGCCGAGGTCACTCCGGCCGCGGTCGCCGATCTCGGGCTCGCCACCGGCGGCGACGTCTGGGTGTCGGTGAAGGCGACCGAGGTCTCCGTCTACCCCGCGTGACCGGCATCGGTGGCCGGCACCCTGCGCGCCGCCTCCGTCAGAATCGCCTCGGTCCCCACCTGGCAGGAGGTCGCGACGATGACGGAGACCCAGACCGGCAGCGGCGTCACCGGCGCCCTCCACCGCGACGCCCTCTTCGTCGACGGCGCCTGGGTGCCGTCCAGCGGGGAGGGACGCCTCGAGGTGCTCGGAGCCGCCACCGAGGAGGTGATCGGCAGCGTCCCCGAGGGCACCGCGGCCGATGCCGAGCGGGCGGTGGCCGCCGCCGCCCGCGCCCTCCCGGCATGGTCGGCGACCACGCCGGCGGAGCGCGCCGCCCTGCTGCGCCGCCTCCAGGCGGGGCTGGCGGCGCGGGCGGACGAGGTGGCCCGGCTCATCGCCACGGAGGTGGGCATGCCGCTGCGCCTGTCGACCGCCATCCAGGCCGGCCTGCCCGCCATGGTCGCCGGCCTCTTCGCGCAGCTCCTCGAGGAGTTCGCCTTCGAGGAGCGCGTCGGCAACTCCCTGGTGGTCCGCGAGCCGGTGGGCGTGGTGGTCGCCATCACGCCGTGGAACTACCCGCTCCACCAGACCGTCGCCAAGCTCGCCCCGGCGCTCGCCGCCGGCTGCACGATGGTCCACAAGCCCAGCGAGGTGGCACCGCTGAGCGCCTTCGTGCTCGCCGAGGTGCTCGAGGAGATCGGCCTCCCGCCCGGCGTCTACAACCTGGTGACCGGCACGGGGCCGGTGGTCGGCGAGGCGCTCGCCGCCCATCCTCAGGTCGACATGGTGTCCTTCACCGGGTCGACCCGCGCCGGCCGGCGCGTCGCCGAGCTGGCCGCGCAGTCGGTGAAGCGGGTCGCACTGGAGCTCGGCGGCAAGTCGGCCAACGTGCTCCTCGACGACGCGGACCTGGCGCGCGCGGTGGGCAGCGGCGTCGGCAACGCCTTCCTCAACAGCGGGCAGACCTGTACGGCCCTGACCCGCCTGCTGGTGCCCCGCGCGCGCCAGGAGGAGGTCGTCGCCCTGGCGGTGAAGGCGGCCGAGCGCCTGCCCCTCGGCGACCCGCTCAGCGAGGAGGCCAGGCTGGGGCCCCTGGCCTCCGCCACCCAGCGCGAGCGGGTGCGTGGCTACATCGAGCGCGGACTCGCCGAGGGGGCACGCATCGTGACCGGCGGCGCCGAGGCCCCCGAGGGGCTGCCGCGCGGCTACTACGTGCGACCCACGATCTTTGCCGACGTCACTCCGGAGATGACGATCGCCCAGGAGGAGATCTTCGGGCCGGTGCTGGCGATCATGCCCTACGACGACGAGGAGGATGCGCTGCGCATCGCCAACGGCACCGTCTACGGCCTCGCCGGCGCGGTGTGGTCGGCCGACGAGGAGCGCGCCCGCGCCTTCGCCCGGCGCATGCGCACCGGCCAGGTCGAGGTCAACGGCGGCGGCTTCAACCCGCTCGCCCCCTTCGGTGGCTACAAGCAGTCGGGGCTGGGACGGGAGCTGGGGAGGTGGGGCCTGGAGGAGTTCCTGGAGACCAAGTCCCTGCAGCTGCGCACCGTGTGAGACCGTTTCACACGCGTCTCATCGTCGCTTGGCGGCCCTCAGCTCCTCGAGCAGCATGAGGTAGGTGTCCGAGGGCCTGGCGGCGATGGGGATCGGGATCTCGTACACCTCGCACACATGCAGGTAGATCTGGCCATCCGACGCCTCGCGGAGCCACATGTAGTCCGCGGGGACGGCCTCCTTCGGGAGGAGGTTCAGGAAGTCGCGCTCGCTGGCGAACGCGGACACCTCGGCCTCGAAGTCCGACAGCGTGTTGA
>JAXDLS010000001.1:0-10122 GCA_034666485.1 Chloroflexota bacterium | reverse complement strand
GTGTGAATCGGGTACCGTACCGCCCGGCTCGGGCCGTCGCGCCGGGGGCGGCG
This sequence comes from Chloroflexota bacterium, assembly GCA_034666485.1. Classification (GTDB taxonomy): domain Bacteria; phylum Chloroflexota; class Dormibacteria; order Aeolococcales; family Aeolococcaceae; genus CF-96. The sequence goes on along the minus strand of JAXDLS010000001.1, from coordinate 10,069 downwards.
GAGGGGCATCGCCGGGGAGGACGAATGATGCAGAGCACCATGCCGGAGCGACCGCTGACCATCGGCTCGCTGCTGGCGTACGGGCTCGCGGTCTACGCCGACAGCGAGGTGGTCACCTTCGAGGGCGATCGCTGCCGCCGCGCTCGCTACCGCGCGGTGGGCGCCGGCGCCGCCCGCCTGGCGAACGCCCTGCGGCGCCTCGGCGTCGGCGAGGGCGACCGCGTCGGCACCCTGTGCTGGAACACCCAGGAGCACTTCGAGGCGTACCTCGCGGTGCCCTCGATGGGCGCGGTGCTGCACACCCTGAACCTGCGCCTCTTCCCCGAGCAGCTCGCCTACGTCATCAACCACGCCGAGGACCGCGTGATCCTCGTCGACGACACGCTGGTGCCGGTGCTGGCGCGCGTGCAGAGCGATCTGACCACCGTCGAGCGGATCGTCGTCATCGGCGACGGAGATGCGTCCGCGCTCGGTGACGTGCTGCGCCATTCGGAGCTGGTGGCGGACGAGTCCGACCAGTACGACTGGCCGGAGATGGACGAGCGCAGCGCGGCGGCGATGTGCTACACGAGCGGCACCACCGGCAACCCCAAGGGCGTCGTCTACAGCCACCGGTCGACCTACCTGCACTCGATGGCGTCGGCGATGGGCAACAGCTTCGCGATGTGCCAGTACGACCGGGTGCTGCCCATGGTCCCGATGTTCCACGCCAACTGCTGGGGCCTGCCCTACACCTCGTGGATGGCGGGAGCCGACCTCATCCTGCCGGGACGCCACCTCCAGGCCGAGCCGATGGTCCGGCTGATGGAGGCGGAGCGGCCGACCATCTCGGGGGGCGTCCCCAGCATCCTCAACGACATCCTCCGGTACCTCGAGACCCACCCCGCCGATCTCTCCTCGCTGCGGGTGGTGCTCAGCGGCGGGTCGGCGGTGCCGCTGGTCCTGCAGCAGCGCTTCCAGGAGCGGCACGGCATCACCATCATGCAGGCGTGGGGGATGACCGAGACCAGCCCGCTCGCCGCCGTCTCCCGTCCCCCCAAGAACGGCGCTCCCGAGGACGAGTGGCGCTACCGCTGCAAGTCCGGCCGGCTCTCCGCCGGGGTCGACGTGCGCCATGTCGCCGACGACGGCACCGTGCTGCCCTGGGACGGCGTGGCGGTGGGGGAGATCGAGGTGCGCGGCAACTGGGTCACCGGCGCCTACCACCGCGACCCCGCGCCCGACCGCTTCGACGGCGGCTGGCTGCGCACCGGCGACGTCGGCACCATCGACGAGCGGGGCTTCATCCAGCTCACCGATCGTGCCAAGGATGTCATCAAGTCGGGCGGCGAGTGGATCTCCTCGATGGACCTCGAGGCGGCGATCATGGCCCACCCCGCGGTGGTCGAGGCGGCGGTGATCGCGGTGCGGGACGAGCGCTGGGACGAGCGCCCGCTCGCCTGCGTGGTCGTCGACCCGGGCCGCACCGTGACCGTGGAGGAGCTGCGCGGGTTCCTCGACGGCAGGGTGTCGAGCTGGTGGGTGCCGGAGCGCTGGGCCTTCGTGAGCGAGGTCCCCAAGACCAGCGTCGGCAAGTTCGACAAGAAGGTGCTGCGTGCACGGCTCGGCGAGGGTGCGCTGGACATCCTCGCCGGCGCGGGGGATGGTCGCGAGCATCGCGAGGCGATGCCCGCGGCCGGGCGGGGCGCGTCACCCCCGCGGACAGACGTTGCCAGCCGCTGAGTCGAGAGGGTGTGGAGGTCGGGATCGATGAAGATGGAAGCCGCCGTGCTGTGGGGGCTGAACCAGCCCTGGAGCGTCGAGGAGGTCGAGCTCGACGGGCCCTCCGAGGGAGAGGTGCTGGTGCGGCTCGCCAGCTCCGGGCTCTGCCACTCCGACGAGCACCTGGTGACCGGCGACATCCCCATCCCCTTCCCGGTGGTCGGCGGCCACGAGGGCGCCGGGGTGGTCGAGGAGGTCGGCCCCAACGTCCGCGAGGTGGCCCCCGGTGACCACGTGGTGCTCTCCTTCCTCCCCTCGTGCGGCCGCTGCACGTGGTGCGCGGGCGGCCACACCAACCTCTGCGATCTCGGCGCCAACATCATCCTCGGGCCCCAGCTGGACGGCACCTACCGCTTCCACGCCCGCGGTGAGGACGTCGGCCAGATGTGCCTGCTCGGCACCTTCAGCCCCTACACCGTGGTGCCCGCCGCGTCGTTGGTGAGGATCGACGACGACATCCCGCTCGCGGTCGCGTCGCTGGTGGGCTGCGGCGTGACCACCGGCTTCGGCACCGCCGTGAACAGCGCCGGGGTGCGTCCCGGCGACACCGTGGTGGTGATGGGCATCGGCGGCATCGGCGCGGCCGCGGTGCAGGGTGCGCGGTGCGCCGGCGCCCAGCACATCGTCGCCGTGGACCCGGTGCCCTTCAAGCGCGAGAAGGCCGGGGAGCTCGGCGCCACCCACACCGCCGCCGACTACGACGAGGCCTGGAGCATCGTCAGCGAGCTCACCCGCGGCCAGCTCGCCCAGAGCTGCCTGATCACCACCGACGTCGTCGAGGCCTCCTACATCCGCGAGGCGCTCAGCATGGTGGGAAAGCGGGGGCGGGTGGTGGTCACCGCCATCGCCCATCCCGAGGACACCACCGCGGACATGTCGCTCTTCGAGCTGACCATGTACGAGAAGGAGGTGAGGGGAGCGCTCTTCGGCTCCTCGAACGCGCAGGTGGAGATCCCGCGGATCCTCAACCTGTACCGCCAGGGGCAGGTGAAGCTCGACGAGCTGGTCACCACCACCTACTCGCTGCGCGACATCAACCAGGGCTACCTGGACATGCGCAACGGCAGGAATATCCGCGGCATGATCACCTACGAGGCATGAGCGCCTCGTAGGTGATCATCGGCGTCCGGCAGGTCAGCGGCGGAACGCGGCCGTGGCGCCGCGTCCGCCGGCCCTGCCACGTCCGACCCTGCGCAGCACGGCGAGCAGGAGGCACGCTCCGACGAAGGCGACGATGCATTCGCCGATGAAGCTGCCCGCCACGTCGCTGCGGGTGAGGGCATGCAGGATGAGGCCACCGATGACGGCGCCCACCAGGCCCACCACGATGTCGCCGAGGATGCCGAAGCCGCCTCCCTCGACGACGCGGCCCGCGAGCGCTCCCGCGATCAGGCCGACGAGCAGCCAGGCGATCAGATGACCCATCGAGATTCCTCCGTGCACGGTGTCATGGCGGTGTCGGTGCTCACGCCCGTCGCTGTGCGAGCCACCGGCGTGCCTCCTCGCTGAGCTCGGGCCCGGTGCCGCGGCCGGTCAGCTCCGTGGCTGCCCCGCCGCCGTTGCCGCCGGGCGTGGGGGGATGGCCGGCCACGCTCTCCTTGAGCAGCCCGATGTCCTCCTTGACCATCGCGACATCCTCCTTGACGGTCTCGACGGTCTGCCGCGGCACCGGCGGGAAGGCCTCCTTGACCCTGGCCTTCACGGTCTCGACGTCCTGCCTGAGGGTGCGCACCGTCTCCTCGGGAACCAGCGGCATGGCGGCGCGCAACCGGCCCACGCCGGTCATCACCAGCACCCCGGTGAGTACGAGGAGGAGCACGGTCACCACCAGGGCGGCGGTCCACACCGGCAGCCACAGGGCGAGGACGGTGGTGAGCGTCGCAGCGACCATCCCCAGGGCGATCAGGGCGACCAGCGCCGCGGCGGCGAAGGCGGCCACGCCGATCGCCAGTGTCCTGCCCTTCGACTTCGCCTCTCGGCCGGCCAGGGCGAGGTCCTTGCGGGCCAACCCCGCGGCTGCCGGGGCGAGGTCCCTGACCCTGCCGACCTTCTGGCCCACCTCGGCCTTGGCCAGCTCGATCTCCTGGCGGACGAGGGTGCTCCCCTCCTCCGCGAGCTGCTTGAGCAGCTCCGGCAACGACTGATCCTGCGGGGTTGCGGCTCGATCGCCCATGCCCAGCTGCTCCTTCTCACCGCCGCCGCACTGGAATGGGGGCGACGCCTATCACTATATGACAACTATCATATTATGCACCATCCGGATCGCGCGACAGCCGAGTCAGTGGTGGGCGGCCGCCGCGTCGCCGGACTCAGACTGCGGGATGGTCATCCCCAGGAGCGGGCGGGCGAACTCGCGGACCCGGCGGTTCACCTCGTCCGCGGCCTCGACGGAGAGCATGTGGCCGGCCCCGGGCACCAGCACCAGGCCTGCGGGCCGCGGCAACGAGCGCTCCAGCCGCCGCGCGTGCGAGGGCGGGGTGAGGCGGTCGCGCTCTCCCGCCATCACCAGCGTGGGGACGGTCAGCCGCTCGACCGCGCTGCCGAGGTCGAGGCGGGCGAGCACCGCGCCCCAGCCGCTCCAGGTGTCGCGGCGGCAGGAGAAGACGACGTCGTGGCAGAAGGCCACCTGCGCGGGGGTGGCGCCGGCGCCGAGCGTCATGGACCGGAGGCCGCGTCGCGAGAGCGGGGCGAGCCAGGGTGGGGAGATCGGGGGCGCGGTCAGCACCCCGGCGCCGATCAGCCGCCGGGTGCGCACCAGGGTGCGGGGCAGGGGGAGCAGCCGCGACTCGACGACCAGGTCGCCGATGCCGGTGCTCACCAGCACCGCGCCGGCGGCGCGCTCGACCTCGGCGGGGTGGCGCCCGGCCCAGGCCAGCACCGCCATCGCCCCCATCGAGTGCCCCACCAGCACCGCCTGCCTGCCGGCCGGAAGGCAGGCGGCGAGCACTGCGGAGAGGTCGTCGGCGAGCGCGTCGGTGGAGAACTCGCCGGGCCCGCTGTCGCCGTGGCCCCGGAGGTCGAAGGCGACGATGCGGAAGTCGCGGGAGAGCTCGACGATCTGCGGATGCCAGAAGCGCCGCGCGCAGGTCCACCCGTGGAGGAGCACCAGGGTGGGGCCGCCCTCGGCGCCGAAGACCTCGGCGTGAAGCCGGGTGCCGTCGCGCGACGCCACCGTCCGCGGGCGGCCCACCAGGCGGCGGCTGAGCTCGACGTACTCCGGGTCGTCGAGCAGCCGTCGCTGCTCGTTCCTGCCCGCCCGCGCCACCCCGGCGAGGGCCGCGGCGCCGGCGAGTGCGGTCGCCCCGAGCAGCGTCGTGGTGCGCGATCCGATCATGGGTCCCAGACTAGCCGAACGTGCGACACCTCCGTCCCCCCGAATCTCCTAAGCTGCCCCGATGCGACTGGGACTGCAGGTACCGAGCTTCACGTGGCCGGACGGCCACGAGCACATCGGAGAGAACTTCGCGCGGATCGCGGAGCGCGCCGAGGAGGCGGGGCTCACCAGCCTCTGGGTGATGGACCACCTCTTCCAGATCCAGGTGGTCGGGCCGCCCGAGCAGGAGATGCTGGAGGGCTGGACGGCGCTCGCCTTCGCCGCCGGGCGCACCAGCCGCATCCGGCTGGGGACCATGGTCACCGGGGTCACCTACCGCCACCCCGGGGTGCTGGTGAAGATCGCCACCACCCTCGACGTGCTCTCGGGCGGCCGCTCCTACTTCGGCATCGGCGCCGCCTGGAACGAGGAGGAGCACCGCGGCCTGGGCATCCCCTTCCCTCCGCTCGGCGAGCGCATGGACCGGCTCGAGGAGACCCTGCAGATCGCCCGGCAGATGTGGGCGGGCGACGACCGGCCCCACCACGGGAAGCACTACCAGCTGGAGCGCCCGCTGTGCTCGCCCCCGTCGATCCAGCGTCCGCATCCCCCGATCCTCATCGGCGGCGGTGGCGAGCGCCGGACCCTGCGGATGGTGGCGCAGTACGGCGACGCCTGCAACCTCTTCTCCTTCGGCGACCTGGCCGTGCTCGACCACAAGCTGGCGGTGCTCCGGGGACACTGCGAGGCGGTGGGGAGACCGTACGAGGCGATCGAGAAGACCAGCCTCGGCACCATCCACCTCACCCGCGACGGCCGTGAGGGCACCATGGACGCGGCCGCCGCCATCCACCACTTCGAGACCCTCGCGGAGCGCGGCATCGACCACGCCATCGTCAACATGCGCAACGTGGCGGAGGCGGAGCCCTTCGAGGTGCTCGCCGCCGAGGTGATCCCCGCGGTGAGCCGGATGCCGGTGGCCGGGCGGTAGCCGCCCGGTCGAGCTGGAGGAGCGCGCTCGCCGGCCTCGCCGGCGCCCCACGGATCGCAGGATCCCGGGCGGTGGGACGTTCTACCCTGGGACCGGACTGGCGGCCCATCACTGGGACGGACATGCAGAGAACGCGGACGTACGCGGTCGGGATCGTGATGGCCTGCGTCCTCGGCGGCTGCGGCGGGGGCTCGGCGAGCCACGACGTCGTCGTCTACAAGGCGGGCCAGCGCTCGGTCACCGACCATCCCGGCGGGGTGGGGATCACGGCCGCGGGCATCAGCGTGCCGGTCAGCGTCGACTACCGCGACACCGTCACCGACGTCAGCGTCAAGCCCGGCATGACCGTGCACAAGGGCCAGCCGCTGATCGCGCTCGATCCCACGCCCTTCCAGGCGCAGGCCGCGGTCCTGCGCAGCAAGCAGCAGCTGATCCAGACGGAGATCCAGAACACCCAGGGCCGCGTCGCCATCGCCCAGAGCAGAGGCGACGCCCAGCTGGTCGCAGCTCTCAACGCCCAGGTCAGCAGCTACCAGGGCCAGTACGTGATCGTGCAGCAGCAGATCGAGATCGCCCAGGGCCGCGGCACCCAGCTGCTCGCCCCGATGGACGGCGCCATCGGCGAGGTGAAGATCGTCGCCGGAACCGTCGCCGCCCCCGGGGCGGTGCTGCTCACCGTGGTCGACACCGCCCACATCCAGGTCACGGCCAGCCTTCCCATCAGCGACCGCCAGTTCGTCGCCGTGGGTGCGCCCGCCGACATCAACGTGACCCCGTCGCCGGGCAGCACCACCTCCGGCCCGGTGCTCACCGGCAGGGTGGTGCAGATCGCCCCGGGCGCCAGCGGGGCCGGCCAGGTCTTCCAGGCCACCGTCGACGCCCCCAACACCGCGGACCGCAGCGTGCTCCCCGGGCTCCAGGCGTACGTGCGCGTCAGCGTCAGCCGCTCCAGCCCGGTGGTGGTCTCGACGCTGGCCGTGCTCCAGGTCGACAGCGCCCCCACCGTCTGGGTGGTCGACGGACAGGTGGCGCATGCCCGCAGCGTCCAGGTCGGCATCTCCGACGGCGGCTACATCGAGATCCTCGACGGGCTGAAGCCCGGCGACCTCTGCGTGATCGTCGGCAGCCAGCTGCTCAACGACGGCAGCACGGTGCGCGTCACCCGGACCATCGGCTAGAGCCTCGTCGCGCCAGCCACTTCCCCACCACGTCCTGGGAGGGGAGAATACGGTGACCCTCATCACCGTGGCGTCATGCCACCACGCTCCTGTCAGGTCTGTGCCGACCGCTCAGGGAGTTCCGGGGCCGGGTTCTCGTCCTCCCAGGGCCGGTCTGGACGGGCGCCTGGTGGATCAGGAGAATTCAGGCAGCAAGAAGGTCAGGAGGTGGGTCATGACAGCGACCCTCGATTTCGGGATCCCGGGGCTCGACATCGCGCCGGGGGACCACGTCTGCGCCCTCTACATGGGGGCCGCCGAGCGCGACGAGATCCTCTTCCCCTATCTCACGGCGGGATTGCGCTCGGGCGACAAGGTGATCTGCATCGTCGACCAGGAGGACACCCGGGCGGTGCGGGCCGGGATCTCCGACGGCGGTGACATCGACGCCTGCATCCAGTCGGGACAGCTGCAGCTGCACACCTCGGCGGACACGTACAAGGCGTGCGGTGGAGGCAGTTTCTGCACCGACGACATGATCGACTTCTGGGATGACTCGCTGGGGCCGGCGATGAGCGGCGGGTTCCGCTTCGCGCGGGTCGTCGGCGAGATGTCCTGGGCGTTGAGCAGCCTTCCCCAGCTCGACGAGCTCTCTCTGTATGAATCCGAGTACAACCGGCTCTCGACCCGGTACGGCCAGTGGGGGCTCTGCCTCTACGACCTCGAGCGCTTCGGCGGCGGGATCATCGTCGACGTCCTCAAGACCCATCCCAAGATCCTGCTCGGCGGGATGGTGCTCGACAACCCGCATTACCTCTCTCCCGACGAGTTCCGCGCGCAGAGAAGTTGACCGGCGCGCCGAGTTCCGCCGGCGCCGGCCGGGACACCGGCGCCGAGCTGCGTGCCCGGCTCTCCAACCTCCAGGGCCTGCTCGTCCTGTCGATGAAGATGACCGAGAGCGGGGACGAGCAGCGCATCCTGCACCTCGCCACCACCGCGGTGCCGTCGCTGGGTCGCTGCCGGCTCCACGGCGTGCACCTGCTCAACGGCGGCTGGCGGACGATGGCGGGCCCCTGCCTCGACGCCGAGGTGCGCAGCGACCTGGAGACCCAGCTCGCGGTGGTCAGCAGCGCTGGCGGGGCGGTCGCCATCCGCCGCGAGGCGTGGACCTGGGCATTCCCCCTGCGCAGCATCGAGGGGCACTTCGGGTTCATGGTGGTGGGGGCGGACGAGCAGCCGCCCGAGTCCGATCAGTTCATGCTCCGCGCGCTCGCCCAGCAGACCGGCGTGGCGCTTGCCAACGCCCGCCGCTACGCGCACGAGCGCGCCAGCGCGGCGGAGCTCCAGCAGGCCAATGCCGCGCTGGCGGGGACGGTGGCCGCGCTCCAGCGGAGCAAGCGGATCCACGACCGGCTCACCCAGGTCGCGACCGCCACCGAGGGGCAGCCGGGCATCGCCCAGGCGGTCCACGAGCTCACCGGCTACCCGGTCGTCGTCGAGGACCGCCACGGCAACCTGCGTGCCTGGGCGGGCCCCGACCGCCCCGAGCCCTATCCCAAGGAGTCCCAGGCCCACCGCGAGCAGATGCTGCGGCGGGCACAGGCGGATGCCCGGCCGATCCGTGAGGGCGACCGCCTCCTGGCGGTGGCGAGCCCCCGCCGCGACGTGGTCGGGGTGCTCGCGCTCGTGGATCCGGCCGGGACCGCTGGGGAGGCGGAGCTGGTGGCGCTCGAGCATGGCGCCACCGTCCTCGGCATGGAGCTGGCCCGGATGCGCAGCCTCGCCGAGACCGAGCTGCGGCTGCGCCGCGATCTCGTCGAGGAGCTGCTCGCGGGCACCGACGACAGGAGCGCGCTCGCCCGCGCCGAGGCGCTCGGCTACGACCTGGAGCGGCCCCACCGCGTGCTGGTGGCAGAGGGCGCCACCGGCAGGCGGGAGGGCGAGGACGCCTTCTTCCACGCGGTCCGCCGCGCCGCCCGCGACATCGGGGCCGGCTCGCTGCTGGTCGCCCGCGGAGCCTCGGTGGTGCTGCTCACCGGCGCAGAGCTTCCCTGGGAGGAGCTTCGTGTCGCGGTGATCTCGTGGATGTCGCAGGGCATCTGCAGCATGGGCGTGGGCGGCCGCTGCGAGCGGCCCGCCGACTTCCCCCGCTCGTACCGCGAGGCCCAGCTCGCGCTGAGGATGCAGCGCAGCGCCGGCGGCGACCAGCGCGCCACCGTGTTCGACGACCTCGGCGTCTACCGCATCCTCGGCGACGTCCGCGACACCGACGCGGTGCAGCGCTTCGTGCGCCACTGGCTCGGCGCGCTGATCGACTACGACGAGGGCAGGGGAGGGGCGGAGCTGGTCCTCACCCTGGACCGCTACCTGGCCTATGGCGGCAACTACGACGCCACCGCAAGCGCGCTGAAGGTGCACCGCAGCACGCTGAAGTACCGTCTGCAGCGCATCCGCGAGATCTCGGGGCACGACATCACCGACCCGGACACCGCGTTCAACCTGCAGCTCGCCTCCCGCGCCCGGCACACCCTTGCGGCGGTGCGGGGCGAGCACCCCTGAGGGTCCTGGCGCAGCCGGCGACCTCGGGGACTACCGTCCCAGCAGCCAGGCGACGGCGGTGGCGACGGTGACCGCGGCCACCACCACGAGGACGATCAGCAGGCGCGACGCGTCCTCGACCCGCGCCGCCCGGTGGCGGGCGAGGATGCCGCCCGCGGCGATCGGCGCCGCGGCCAGGATCATCAGGGTGATCCCGAACACGAACAGGGGGGGACGTCCCGGCTCCCCGAGCCCGATGCTGAGGACCCCGAGCATGAAGGCGAAGAAGCCGCCCAGGAGGAGGCCGGT